>JAKURS010000124.1 GCA_022449705.1 Candidatus Poseidoniia archaeon
GCGGGCGATTCGGTCGCGAAGGGCGACACACTCGCTGTGCTGGAAGCGATGAAGATGGAGCACCGGCTGCGCGCGCCACGTGACGGCATCATCGCGCAGGTAACCTCGACGGAGCCAGGCGGACAGGTGCGCGAGCGCGAGCTGGTGGTCGAGATGGAGGCGGCCTGATGGAGCCACTCGCGAGCAACATTGACACCGCTGATTCCAGTTTCCATGCCAGCCTGGAGCACAACCGTGCGCTGGTGACAGAGCTGAACGAGCGCTTGGCGCAGGCGCGGAACGGCGGCTCGGCGAAGGCGGTCGAGCGCCACCGCGCGCGCGACAAGCTCACTGCCCGGGAGCGTATTGACGCACTGCTCGACCCGGGTGCGCCGTTCCTGGAATTCTCGCCGCTGGCGGCCGACGGGGTGTATGACGATAACATCCCCGCCGCCGGCATCGTCACCGGCATCGGCGTCGTGCATGGACGCGAAGTTATGGTCGTCGCCAACGATGCGACGGTCAAGGGCGGCACCTACTATCCGCTGACGGTCAGGAAGCACCTGCGCGCGCAGGAGGTGGCTGCGGAGAATAGGCTTCCCTGTATCTACCTCGTTGATTCGGGAGGTGCATTCCTGCCGAAGCAGGATGAAGTTTTCCCTGACAAGGAGCACTTCGGCCGTATTTTCTACAATCAGGCGCAGATGTCGGCCGCCGGCATCGCGCAGGTTGCGGTCGTGCTCGGCTCCTGCACCGCCGGCGGCGCCTACGTCCCGGCGATGAGCGACGAGACCGTCATCGTCCGTGAACAGGGCACAATCTTCCTGGCGGGGCCGCCGCTGGTGAAGGCGGCGACTGGTGAAGACGTCACCGCTGAGGAGCTGGGCGGCGCCGACGTGCATTGCCGCGAAAGCGGCGTCAGCGACCATATCGCTGAGGACGATCAGCACGCGCTCGAAATCACGCGTTCAATCCTTGAGAACCTGAACCGCTCCCCGAAGGCGAAGCTGGAGGTGGCGGAGCCCGAGGAGCCGCTGCACGACCCGGCCGAAATCTACGGCATCCTGCCAAGCGATTCGCGGCAGCCGTTCGACGTGCGCGAAATCATCGCGCGTATGGTTGACGGCTCGCGCTTCCACGAGTTCAAGTCGCTCTACGGGCCGACGCTCGTCACCGGCTTCGGCCGGCTGATGGGCTACCCCGTCGGGATTCTCGCCAACAACGGCGTGCTCTTCTCCGAGTCGGCGCTGAAAGGCACGCACTTCATCGAGATGTGCTGCCAGCGCGGAATCCCGCTGCTGTTCCTGCAGAATATTACGGGTTTCATGGTCGGCCGCGAATACGAATCGGGCGGCATCGCCAAGGATGGCGCCAAGATGGTGATGGCCGTGGCCAACGCTAACGTCCCGAAGTTCACGGTCATCATCGGCGGCAGCTTCGGCGCCGGCAACTACGGCATGTGCGGCCGCGCCTACGGGCCGCGCCAGCTCTGGATGTGGCCCAATGCGCGCATCTCGGTGATGGGCGGCGAGCAGGCGGCCGACGTGCTCGCGACGGTCAAGCAGCAGCAGCTCGAGGCGGCCGGCAAGTCGCTCTCCGCGAAGGCCCGCGAGGAAATCCGCGCGCCCATCCTGGAAAAATACGAGCGCGAAGGGAGCGCCTACTACTCGACCGCGCGGCTCTGGGACGACGGCATCCTTGACCCGCTCGATACCCGCATGGTCATCGCGCTCGGCATCTCGGCTGCGCTCAACGGTGAGATGCCGGAAACGCGGTTCGGCGTGTTCCGGATGTAAGAACGGAAGTTACGTGTTTTATATTGCCCATATGCAGGATTTGTGAGGTTCTGGCACTAACCCCGCGAAAACACCCCTCCCCCTTGGAATTCCTGCAGGCGCTGCGATGGACGAGATAGCGCCTTCAGCGGCTGCGGCGGCTACCGGGCGGCTGCGGTAGTCTTAAGCCGCAATACCTGTGCAGCGGTATGAGTAAAGCCGTCTGGACTATGCTTGTGCTTGTGATGGCCTCCTTCACTGGATGCCTCGGCTCCACCGATGATGTGGAACCTG
>JAKURS010000125.1 GCA_022449705.1 Candidatus Poseidoniia archaeon
GCCGCAGCGTCAGCGGCAACTGGACCTTACTGGTGGTGGTGCAGCCGCTGCTCACCCTCTCCCCACAAACGGTGGACGCACTCACCGGCGAAATGACCTCCTTCAGCGCGACTGCGCTGCAGGGGAACGTGGCAACCTGGGAATGGGACGGCAACCTGACTATCGAGGGTGGTGACGAGTTCGCCTTCGGCTTCGTCCCAGAAACACCGGGCAGCTATGAATTGCGCGTGCGCGGCCTCACGCCAGGAGGGCTGCCGTCGCCCTGGGTGGTTGCGACGCTTGAAGCGTTCGAGAGGCCGCAGGCGGTGCTGGAAATCGAGGGCGAGCTGCTGCAGGGCGCCTGGCTCACGTTCAACGGCTCGCAGTCGCAGGGCCCTGCCCTGACGTGGGAATGGAGCCTCGACGGCAGCCCACTGCCCAACGCGACCGCGGTTGCGCTGCAGCAGGTGGAGGATGGAGGGTTGCACACCGTCGCGCTGACGGTGCGCCAGCAGCCGGTCGGCAGCGCGACGGTGGTCGAGCAGTTCTATCTCAACTATCGCCCGCAGGCGCTGCTCGAGAGCCTCGACCCGGTGCGACCGCGTATCGGGCAGGAGTTCAGCTTCACCATCGTCTCGCATGACCCCGACGGCAGTGCAGAGCTGCTCACGGTCGCGTGGCCCGAAGGCTTTGCACCACTCGTTGAGACGCTCGGCAACCAGAGCTATTCCGCGACCGCACTGATAGAGGTGGAGGCGTCGTTCGGCCTGACAGTGATGCTGCAGGACAGTAGCGGTGCACTGGTTGAGCAGACCGTGGCGCTGGTGGTCTACGGCTGGCCTGACGGGGTGGCGCAGGCGCTGGAGTGGCGCGGCGGCTCCCGCACCGGCGAGCAGGGGCAGTTCGCCGCCACCGTAGCCAACGAAGGTGCTGACCGGCTGGCGGGCACCGCTATACTGGAGCTGGACGGGCGGGTGCTGCGCACATGGGAAGTGACGCTCGAGCCGGAAGAGAACCTCACGCTGCTGGCGGAGTGGACTGCGCAGCCCGGCCGGCACGCGGTCACTCTCTTTCTGGAGCTGGTGCAGGATGAACTGGAGCTGGCTAACAACCAGCTGGCGCTGAACCTGACCATCGCGACTGCCGAGCAGGGGCTGCCGCTGCTGGCACTGGTGGTAGTTGCCCTGGGTATGGTGGTGGTGGTGGTGACCGGCTTTTTCTACTGGAAACGGCCACCCGGGAAACAGTCTGCAGATGATGCGCCGCTGCCGCCTCCGGCGAGCGGCGGTGCGGAGGAGCCGGTCGAGGCCATAGTCGTGGAAGATGACGCCTGGCGCCGGCAGGACTAAATATCGGGAACCGGTCGCCCCATGATGGCGACGATGCGCCGCATTCCCGACGAGCAGTTCTTCGACCTGCGGGGCTGGCAGGCTGACCACGCGGAGGAGTATGGTGAGCAGCCGCGCATGTGCGTCCAGACACTGCAGCTGGACCGGCCGGAGCAGGTCGGCAGCATCACCAACGAGCTGCACGACGGCAACCTGGTGCTGGTGGATTACACTCCGCTGGAGGGCGACCAGTCGTCGCTGCACAAAGTGCTCGCCGAGCTGGAGCGCGCAGTAGCGGATGTCGACGGTGATATCTGCGGCGTCGCGCGCCACTGGCTGGTCGTCGCGCCGCGCGGAGTGCGGGTCGCCCGCAAGCGGCTGGGCGACTGAGCTCGCTTAAGCTGCCAGCCGCTGGCAGGACATGGCGCGGATAGCGGTACTGGGAGGCGGACTGGTCGGCTCGCTCGTGACGACGGAACTGGCACGTAAACATTCGGTCAGTCTGCTCGACCCCGACCAGCGAGCGCTGGAGCAGCTGGCGCGACACGCCCCGGCAGCGGATCTACAGGCCGAGCGTTTTTCTTCCGCGAGGCAGCTGGCGGGCCGCGACCTGGCACTGAACTGTCTGCCTGGCAGCGCCGGCCATGCTGCCCTCACGCGAATCATAGACGCAGGCGTTGACTGCGTTGACATATCCTTCACAGAGCGGGATCC
>JAKURS010000126.1 GCA_022449705.1 Candidatus Poseidoniia archaeon
CGAACGACGCCAGCGTGAGCGTAATCACAAGACCGGCGGCAAGCGGAGCCGGAAGCCGGAACGCCTCCCCGGAGCCGCGCCCAGATCCCAGACCAGATCCAAGCGCCCCAGATCCAAGCGCCGCCGAGGAAGAATCACTCGTCATATCCTCATCGCCTTCGCGGCGGACCCGGCGGCGTGAACCGCATAGGCTTCATCCAACCGGCACATCCTAGACAGGATACACGATCCTGCCAAGGCGGGCGGGCGCACGTGTCGGCGCAAAGTGAGAAGATCCTATCGGAGCAAAGTAGAAAGATCCCCTTGAAAGCGAAATGCTAGAGAGGTGGATAAACTTTTGCTGAATCCGAAGGGCCGCAAACGATTGAAAGTATTGCATCAGGCAGAGACGAGGCGGATGACGCAGCGGGAGGCGGCGGCCGAGCTGGGGCTGAGCTCTCGCTGGGTGCGCAAGCTGCTGGCGCGGCTGCGGGCCGAAGGGGACGGCGGCATCCTGCACCGGCTGCGCGGCAGAAGCTCGAATCGCAAGCTCGGCGAGCCGACCAGGCGGCGGGCACTGGAACTCATCGGCGCCCATTACGCCGACTACGGTCCCACCCTGGCGGCGGAAACTCTGGCTGCCGAGCACGGCATCACGGTAAGCCGCGAGAGCCTGCGCGGCTGGATGCGGGAGGCCGGGATGTGGAAGCCGAAGAAGGCGCGCGTCCAGAAAATCCACCTGTGGCGTCAGCGGCGCTCCCGCCGCGGCGAGCTGGCGCAGTGGGACACCTCGGTGCATGACTGGCTCGAAGGGCGCGGCGATAAGCTCTACCTGATCGCGATGATCGACGACGCGAGCTCGGAGCTGACGGCGCGCTTTGCGCTGGCCGATTCGACCGCAGAGAACATGCGGCTGCTGGGCGACTACATCGCGAGGCACGGCCGGCCGCGGGCGGTCTACACCGACAAGGCGAGTTTGTTTCAGGTGAACCGGCCGCTGCATCACAACAAGTATTTACCGGCCGATCCGGGGCCGACGCAGATCGGCAGGGCGCTCGAAGAGCTGGAGATCAAGCGTATCACGGCGCATTCGGCGCAAGCGAAGGGGCGGGTGGAGCGCAGCTTTCAGACGATGCAGGACCGGCTGGTGAAGGGGCTGCGGCGTGCCAAGGCATCGAGCTGTGCCGAGGCGCGGAGGTATCTCGACGAGGTCTTCGTGGCGGAGTGGAACAGCCGCTGGAAGAGGGAGCCGGCGAGCGCGAGCGACGCGCACCGGCCGCTGGAGAAGGAGCAGGATACGGCGTCGATCCTAAGCCGGATCGAGGAGCGGGTGGTTGACAATGACTACACGGTGAGTTTGGACGGGCAACGCTACCAGATTCCGCGGGCGGTGATCGCCCCGAGGATGAGGCGGAACCGGATCCGTGTGGAGAAGCGGCTCGACGGGCGGCTGATGGGGCGCTGGGCGGGCGGGAAGGCCTTCGAGCTGGGGTTGTGCGGGGAGCGGCGGGATGAGCCGCAGCAGCGGGCCAAGAAGGCGAAGGCCCAGACGCCGGGCAAGGCGAGTTCTGACGCGCCGGGCAAGGCGAAAGGGAGACGGCGGGGCAACAATGGCTGGATGGACAATTTCTCGGTCGGCGACCCGGCTCGGGAGCACGCATCGAAGGCTGCCGCTCCGGCCGCCCTCCGCGGCAGCCTTCGAGCCCTAGCCTGAAGGGGATCTTTCTACTTTGCTGGAAAGAGGATCATTCTACTTTGCGTTGACAGGTCCTCGTTCTCCTCTCACGATCGATACTCCGTTCGCTCCCGTTTCGGTCGCTGAATGCCGCTCGATCGCCGCGTTCCAGGTCGCGCTCACCTGGCCTTCATGACTTGGAACAGCAGGAATAGGCGTCCTGTCTGGTTCCAAGAACCGTTTGTTTTGCATCATCTTAGGCAGATGAACTAACGAAGGACTAACGAAAGCCCTTCGCCAAACCAGCCGCACTCATGTAAAATGGGGTCAACTATTTCCCGCGAGGTGACGAACATGACGGAC
>JAKURS010000127.1 GCA_022449705.1 Candidatus Poseidoniia archaeon
ATGGTGGTACCACTGTCCGTACTGACCGGCACGTCGATTACCATGTCCAGATTCATGTCGAATCCGGCTGAGGAGATTGTCCCGTCAACGTCGATGGCGGACCAGCTGACATAGAAATATTTCATGGGATCCATGACGTTATCTTCCGTAATGGCCTCGTCACTAACAACAGACAAAATATCGGCAGTGACCAGGGGCGCATTGTTTCCCGGGTCGTTGAGATTCCCCACACTCCCGATATCGATGACCTCCCAGCCATTCGTCCTGCAGACCTGGAAGTTCTCGTCGGCTTCCACATAGTAGAGCCTTCCGAACGTCGCGCTGTCGCAGGGGGGCAGGCTGGTCACGGACGCGATGCTGAAGACATCCCAGTCATCCGTATCTCCAGTAGATCCATCCGTGTCTTTCTTGGTATCGTCGTCATCGCCGAAGCTGAGGCACCCGGAAAACACCAAGGAAAGGCTGAGCAGGAAACAGGCCAAGGCGGCTCGGTTCATACTGGCTGAAGTCCCTTCCGGTAAAAACACACCGGTTACGGTTTTGAAGGTTCCAGCAAGATGTAGGCGCATAGCGCTTAAGCCGTGGTGGGATGGGGCTGCGTGGCAGCCGTCGCGTCTCCCGAAATGGAGGCATATTTCGAGGAACTGGAGCAGCGCGCCGGCGCGTGCTACGACTTGGTGGCGCAGGCCCGCAAGGCGGGCTACGACCTCGAGGATGAAGCCGAAATCCCGCGTGCGCGTGACCTTGCCGAGCGGGTCGAGGCGCAGGTCGGCCCGGAGGGCATCGCACCGCGCATCCGCGAGGTCATCACCGGGAACGATCGACAGACCGCGGCGCTGCTGGTCGCGCGCGAACTCGCCGGCGAACTGCGGGCGGAGCTGGGGGTCGAGAAGGCGCTGGAGCAGGCGGTGCGCACCTCGCTCTCAATCCTCACCGAAGGCGTGTTGGTCGCGCCGACCGAAGGGGTGGTGCGCGTCACGACGATGCTCAACCACAACTCGACCCGCTGCGCCGCCATCTACTACGCCGGCCCGATTCGCGCCGCGGGCGGCACCGCGCAGGCGCTCTCGGTGCTGATTGCCGACGTCGTGCGGCGCGAGCTGGGGCTGGACGCTTACATCCCGACGCCGGCCGAGGTCGAGCGCTACAAGGAGGAAATCCCGCTCTACAAGCGCGCGGTCAACCTGCAGTACCTCCCTTCGGCCGAGGAGATTGACGCGATTGTACGCGCCTGCCCGGTCTGCGTCACGGGGGAGGCTACGGAGCGCATCGAGGTGGCAGGCAACCGCGACCTGCCGCGCGTCGAGACCAACCGGCTGCGCGGCGGCGCGGCGCTGGTGATTGCCGAGGGGCTCTGCCTCAAGGCGGCCAAGGTGCTCAGGCACGTCGAGCGGCTACAGATTGACGGCTGGGACTTCCTCAAAACCTATGCCGCGCAGAAGCGGGAAAAGCAGGGTTTGGGTGAATACAAGTATCTCCGGGATGTGCTGGTCGGCCGCCCGATTTTCGCGTTTCCCGACCGGCCGGGCGGTTTCCGGCTGCGTTACGGCCGCACGCGCCTTACGGGCCTCGCCGCCGTCGCGCTGCACCCGGCGACGATGGTCGCGCTCGACAGTTTCATGGCCATTGGAACCCAGCTCAAAATCCAGCTTCCTGGCAAGGCGGCGGCGGTCACGCCGTGCGACTCAATCGAGGGGCCGCTGGTGCTGCTCGCGGCGGGCTGGTGGGCCCGCCTCGCCCGCCGGGTGGGGGCCGAGGCGGTCGCGCCCCGCATCCGCGAGATTGTCGATGTGGGCGAAGTGCTGATTCCGCCGGGGGAGTTCCTCGAGAACAACCACGCGCTGGTGCCAGGCGGCTGGTGCGCCGAGTGGTGGGAAGCCGAACTGCGCGCGGCCGCCGGCGAACCGCCTGATGGGGAACCCGACTTCGCCACGGCGCTCGCGCTTTCGCAGCAGCACGGTGTCCCGCTCCACCCCGCGCACACCTTCCTGTGGCACGACC
>JAKURS010000128.1 GCA_022449705.1 Candidatus Poseidoniia archaeon
GCCGTGATGACTTCGCGCGACGGCAGCTTGGCCTTTCCCTCCTCGAGCAGCGGGTCGAGCACGGTCGCGATTTTGCGTGCCTTGCACAGGTTATCCAGCACGACGGGTGACTCGGCCATGCGGCCGTCCATCGCCGGCGCAACCAGCAGCGGGACGCCCGCGCCGAGCAGCGTCAGCGCGAATAGCGTCGGCGGGGTATCGCCGATGCCGTGGACCACCTTTGCCAGCGACGAGGCGGTGCAGGGTGCCAGCACGAGCAGGTCGGCGTCCGCGGTCACGTGCTCGACCTGGCCGGTTATTTCAGTAACCGGCGGGCGGCCGCACGCGAATTCCAGCGCTTTGCGGCCGACGATTTCGAGCGCCGCCGGCGAGGCGACGATGTGCACCTCCGCCCCGTGCCGCAGCAGCTCGCGCGCCAGCCCGACCGATTCCACCGCCGCGACCGAGCCGGTGACCGCCAGCCAGACGGTGCGCCCGGCGAGGGCAGGGCTGCGCTGCGTGACGTTGCGTGCAGGGTGCTTCATGCCAGTTCCCCCACGACGCGCCTATAAGAATCCAGCACCAGCTCGACGCGCGTCTCGATTGCCTGCCACGCCGTGGCGAGCGATCCGCCTCGCAGGTGGAATGCGCTCGCGGGGGGACCGCCGTCGGCAGCGCGACAGCGCGCCAGCATTCCCAGCGAGAGCAGCTTGTTGATGTGGCGGTAGGCGGTCGGCCGCGTGGTTTCGGCCCACGCTGCGACCTCTTCCGCAGTCCAGGCGCGGTCGGGTCGCTGCAGGAAACAGCCGTCGAGGATGCGGAACGGCATCGAGTCGGCAATCGGGTAGTGGTGTGCCGAGAAGTAGCCGACTCCTTCGCCCAGCCGCGCCAGCAGCTCCGCCGGCGCGTCGCCTGACGGGGGAACTTCGCGCAGCTCGATGTCGAAATGGTCCTCCTTCTCGAGCGCCAGCATCCCCTCCGGGAGTGTCGCGTCGGCCGCGCCGTATTCGCCGGCGAGCGATTGCGCGGCGTCGTGGTAGCCGGCGAGGCAGGCGCGCGCGTGGAGTTCGACGCCCTCCCACGCGCGCGGCAGTGAGTGGTGCCAGAGTCGCACCCGCTTTGGGTCGTCCGCCTTGCCGGGGAAATCCTCAGTCATCAGCCCCAGCTCGCGCAGCCATTGGAGATGGCGGTAGACCGCCTGCACCGGCACCTCGAGGGCTTCGGCCAGTTCGCCGGTGGTCCAGCCTCGCTCGGGGTGCGGCAGCAAGCAGCGCGTGAAGAGCCGGCGGCCGACGAGCGCGCGCTGCCGTTCGGCGTGCCGCGGGCTGTCGCTGCCTAGAAATCCGATGGCCCCGAGGAACTGGCTCGCTAGCGCGTCACGCTCGCTGCCGGGTGCGGGCGCCAGGCTGCGCAAGCGCAACCGGAACACTCAGCTCCACCCCTCGCCGTCCAGCTTCTCAAGGATGAGCGCTTTGAACTGCCGCGCCTTCTGGTGGCCCGGGGCGAGCGCCAACAGCTTGTGCAGGTCACCCATCGCGTCCGCCAGCTGCTTCGACTGGTAGTGCTGGTCAGCCCGCTCCCACAGCGCCCGCGCATCGTCGGGGTCCGCCTCGAGGAGGCGTGTCAGAGCCATCAGCACCAGTTCCGGGCTTTGCTGGAGCCGGTAGACCTCGGCCAGCTTCCACCAGCCCTCCTTCAGGTCGGGCTGGTGCTGCACCGCGCGCGAGTAGCCTTTCTCGCAGGCGCGTTCGAAATCCTTCAGGCTGAGGTAAATGTCGCCGCGCGCCATGTAGGGGTTGGGATTCTCCGGTGCGAGGGCGATTGCCTGCTCGAGCGCCTTGAGCGCGTCACGCACCTTGCCCATCCCGGCCAGCACTCGCCCCAGCCCGAGGTAGGCGGCCGCCGGCTCGCACCCCAGTTGGAGGCCGGTCAGCAGCGCCTCCTCCGCCTCGGGCAGCTCGGCCAGCCGCTCGCGCGCGAGGCCGAGCGCCAGCCACGCCTCGGGGAAG
>JAKURS010000129.1 GCA_022449705.1 Candidatus Poseidoniia archaeon
GCTTCATACGCCTCGTCGTTCACCTTGAGCTTCTCGCGGCCGGCAATGAACTTGAGGTAGCGCTGGACATCCTCGCCCTGCAGTGGCCGGAAGCGGAACACCGCGCAGCGCGACTGGATTGGCTCAATGATCTTGGAGGAGTAATTGCACGAGAGGACGAAGCGGCAGGTGCGCGAATACTTTTCCATCGTCCGTCTAAGCGCTGCCTGCGCCGCGCTGGTCAGCGCGTCCGCCTCGTCGAGGAAGATGATCTTGAAGCCCCCTCCGCCAATTGGTGCGGTGCGCGCGAACTCCTTGATTTTGCCGCGCACGACGTCAATCCCGCGCTCGTCAGAGGCGTTCAGCTCATGGAGGTTGTGCTGCCAGTGCTCGCCAAACATCTCCCGTGCCAGCGCCAGCGAGCAGGTGGTCTTGCCGGTTCCTGGAGGCCCCGCGAAGAGCAGGTGCGGCATCGACTTCTCACGGACGTAGCTCGCGAGCCGGGTCGTCACCACCGACTGCCCGACCACCTCGGCGAGCGTTGCGGGACGGTATTTCTCGACCCAGATTTCCTCCATTGTAGGGGCAGCAGCCGCCTGAATTAAAGGCGGCGGCTGCGATTCCCATTTATAGACCCCGGATTCGACCCCCGCATGGCACCCTACAGCGGGGTCGATTTCTACAACCTCGAGCAGCACCTGACCGAGGAGGAGCGCATGGTGCGCGACACGGTACGTGACTGGACCGAGGAAAACGTGCTGCCGGTCATCGAGGAGCACTACATGGCCGGCACTTTCCCGATGGACCTCGTGCCGCAGATTGGCAAGATGGGGCTCTTCGGCTGCAACCTCGAGGACTACGGCTGCGCCGGCCTGTCCAACGTCGCCTACGGGCTCGTCTGTCAGGAGCTGGAGCGGGGCGACTCGGCGCTGCGCAGTTTTGTCTCGGTGCAGGGCTCGCTCTCGATGTATCCCATCCACGCCTTTGGCTCCGAAGATCAGAAGAAAAAGTATCTGCCCGGCATGGCTACGGGTGAACTCATTGGTTGTTTTGGACTAACTGAACCTGACCACGGCTCCGACCCCAGTCGTATGGAGACGAAGGCGATTGCCAATGGAGATGACTATGTACTCAATGGTGCGAAGATGTGGATTACCAACGGCACTATTGCCGACCTCGCCATTGTGTGGGCCAAGTTGGACGGCAAGATTCGCGGCTTCATCATCGAGAAGAACGACGAGGGCTTCAGCGCGCCGGAGATGAAGGGCAAGCATTCGCTGCGCGCATCAGTCACGAGTGAGCTGGTCCTGCAGGACTGCCGTATTCCCGGCGGCCGCCTCCTGCCCAACGTCAGCGGCCTCAAGGGCCCGCTGTCGTGCCTGACGCAGGCACGCTACGGCATAGTCTGGGGGGCCCTCGGCGCCGCCATGGGGTGCTACCACGCCTCGGTCAAATACGCAAAATCGCGCATCATGTTTGGCAAGCCCATCGGCAGCTTCCAGCTAGTGCAGCAGAAGCTGGCGTGGATGCTGCGCGAGATTACCAAGGGCCAGCTGCTGGCGTACCACCTCGGCCGCGCAAAGGACAAGGACGAGGCTTCGCCCGAGATGGTATCTCTTGGAAAGATGAACAACGTCGACGTTGCGCTGAGCATCGCGCGTATGGCGCGCGACATCCACGGCGCCAACGGCATCCTCAACGAGTACCCCATAATGCGCCACATGGCCAATCTCGAAAGCGTTTCCACCTACGAGGGGACGCACGACATCCACAACCTCATCCTCGGCAAGTGGATAACGGGAATACAGGCGTTCGAGTAGGCTAGCGCCGCCGGCGCAGCGCGATGCCGGCCACGGCGGCGACAGCGGCGGCCAGCGATGGCGCGGGGATGCCGCCACCGCCGTCGTCTCCGCCACCACCATCGTCTCCACCGTCTCTGCTGACAGTTATAACACGGGAATCAATGGCTGTGAAGCCGTCGTTGTCGGTGACTCGCAGCATCGC
>JAKURS010000013.1 GCA_022449705.1 Candidatus Poseidoniia archaeon
CAAGGACATTACTTCAGAGGTGGTCTACCAGGCAGTCTCGGCAGCGCGGCCGGGCGAAGTGCGCGAGGTGCTGGAGCTGGCGCTGCAGGGGAACTTCGCCGGCGCGCGCGAGCGGCTCGACGCGCTGATTATCACCTATGGCCTGGCGGGCGAAGATATCCTGCGGCAGATGCACCGCACGGTGCGCGAGCTGGAGATTCCCGACGAGGCGAAGGTGCAGCTCATCGAAAAGCTGGCGGAGGTGGATTTCCGGCTCTCCGAGGGCGCGACCGCGCGCATCCAGATTGAAGCGGCCATCGCGCATTTCATCGTCGTCGGTAGGTACATCGAGCGCGAGCAATCCTGAATCTGGACAAAAGGTTTAGAAACACCCCTTATCCCGGGCCGTGGGCGACAGCTTCCTGACGCTGGACGACCTGCCGCCCGGCGGGAAGACGGTGCTGCTGCGGGTCGACATCAATTCCTCCATCAACCCGGAGACCGGCGCGCTGCTGGATGACACGCGCATCCGGCGCCACGCCGCCACAGCGGAGCTGCTGGCCGAAGCGGGCGCCAAAGTCGCTATCCTGGCGCACCAGTCACGCCCTGGCCTGCTCGACTGCGTCCCGCTAGAGCGGCACGCCCGGCGGCTGGCGCACCTGATTGACAGGCCGGTCGAGTTTATTCCAGACGTCCACGGCGAGCTGGCGCGTGACGCCGTCGCCAGCCTGGAGCCGGGCGAAGTGGTGATGCTTGACAACGTCCGCTTCGACGCGGAGGAAGTGGCGGTCAGCTCCTGGAACGGTGAAAATTTTACGCCGCAGGCGGATACTGCGCTGGTGCGCAACTTGGCGCCGCTCGCTGACATGTTCGTCAATGACGCCTTCGCGGCGGCGCATCGATGCCAGCCCTCCCTCGTGGGCTTTATCGAGGTTTTGCCGATGGCGACCGGCCTGGTGATGGAGCGCGAGCTGCGCAAGCTGGGCGGCGCGATTGCCGACGGTCCCGCTCCGCGGATTGCATTGCTGGGCGGCAGCAAGGCGGCCGACTCGGTCGCGATTGCGCACCATTTCCTCTCGCAGGGCGTCGACGAAGTGCTAACGGGCGGCGTCGTTGCCAACCTGTTCCTGATGGCAGGCGGCGTCGACATCGGAGCACCAAGCACCACCTACATCCGCGAGCATATCGCTGACTGGGAGCAAGTGGTCGCCGATGCATTGACGCTCCGCAAGGAGTTCGGCGACCGCTTGATGGTGCCGGTCGACGTCGCGGTCAGCGACGGCGGCCTGCGCCACGGCCTGCCGGTGAGCGAACTCCCCACAAAACACCCGGTCCACGACATCGGCCTCGAGACGCTGGTCGCCTACCTCGCGCGCCTCGAGAAAGCAGGCACCATCATCGCCAACGGGCCGTTTGGCGTCTTTGAGAATCCGGAGTTCGCCGCCAGCACGCGCGAAATCTTCACCGCCATGGCCAACAGCGACGCGCTGACGGTCGTCGGCGGCGGCGAGACCGCGATGGTGTTCACCCAGATGGGGCTCGCCGACCGGGTCAATCACGTATCCACGGGCGGCGGCGCCTGCATCGCGTTCATGTCGGGCCGGCTGATGCCGGTGCTCGAGGCGCTGCGGCACTCGAAACGGCGTTTCGATGAAGGCGGTTACAACAAGTAATGGAGCCACCGGAGGGATTCGAACCCTCGACCTGCTGATTACGAATCAGCCGCTCTACCGGGCTAAGCAACGGTGGCTTGTGCCTCCCCTGCAGGCGGCGGTTAAGAGGCCACCGGACCCACTTGGTAGTAGTTAACCCACACCCTATTCTCTCGACGATAAACTAATACTAATATATGTAGTTACTTTAATAAATATTGCCCCTGTTTTGGCTCCGGTCCGGGGGCGTTTCCATGTTTTCACCAAAAGCAATAATTCGACCTCGGGCCCTCTCGGGGGCATGCAAAGATACCGCTGCGATAGAGCAATGGTTGTTACTACTTCTGATTTTACAAAACCGCGGGTGCTACGCGGCCTGATTCTGTCCACCGGGACCGCTCCCCGCCACCAGCCCCGCGAAAAGGCAGTAGAGCATCCCACCATTGAACAGGTGCCACAGGAAGTGGGTGCCGGGCGGGAACGCGTCGCACGCCTGCTGGTCGATTGAGCGGAACAGCAGCGCCGTCATGAAGAGCGGCGTGGCGAGCAGGACAAGCCAGGCACCCTCCTTCTGCGCGTGGTGACTGTAGCCGCCCAGCAGCGCGATGAAGAGCAGGCCGGAGAAGTAGCTGGAGGACCCGTTGGCGTAGTCCGCCGGGAAGGGAATCGCCAGCAGCAGCGTCGTGACGACGAACGCCGCCCAGCCTGCCAGCACCACCCACCAGCGCGGGGCAAGCATATGCCAGCAGAAGATCCCCAGGTAGGCGAACTGGAACAGGGTAATCGGCCCTACGTCCGCTACGAGGGCCCAGCGGGTCGCGAAGGTATGGAACAGGAAGCTGCCGATGCCGATGGCGCAGAGCAGCCCCAGCAGCAGGACTAATTCCCATCTATGCTGTCCCGCCTCCTCCCGGTAGCGGCGGTAGCAATAAACGCTGGCGGCGAAGGCGGCGATGAACGCCAGGTTGCTCAGGGCGTTGAGCGGCTCGGACCAGAGGGTCGCGTCGGTCCGCTCGCAATAGGCGTCAATTGCTTCGAACCAGTCGGTTGCCATGCGGGGTCGGAGGGCAGGCGACTTTTACACTTGACGTACGCAGCCGCGGCCCGCCTCCGCGGGCACTGTTGCTGTGGCGGTGTGTCGCCTGGCTGGAACGCTACTCTTCGTCTTCGGCCTCGGGGCCTTCACGGGACCAGAAATCAGCGGGGATTTCGTCGTAGACCGACGGCTCGACCTCTTCGGGCACGGCTTGCGGGCCGGAATCACGGCGGTTGAAGATTTCGGGGTGCCTCAGCAGCCAGTAGTGGATACGCCACTCGCGGCCGTCGTAGAGCGTCGTCTCCTCGCGCTCGGTCTCCATCAGGCCGGAATCCTCGAGCATGTAGAAAGTATCGCGGTCCTCGGGATGCAGCACGTTGTCGATGATGCGGTCGCTGTAGCCGAAGAAATTCAGGATGTGCTCCGCCAGGTAGCCCGACTCATCAACGCTGAGATGCAGGTATCCGGCGCTGTTGCGGATGGCGGTCGAGAGCGAATCGGCAGTGAGTACCTCCATGTACCTCCAAGGCTTCGGCCGCGGGGGTCAGGGCCCTATATTAATTTCTGGTCGCTCCGCTTATATGCGACCCCAGTTTCGCGCCGACCGTGGACGACCGGCAGGAGCTGTGGGAGCGGATGCGACAGCGGCTCCAGGCGCGCCCTCAACCATCCGGCGACGACGCTGAGGCGGTGGACGAGGAGCTTTTCAGCGGGCTGCCGGAAATCGCCAACTTGCCGCCGCCGCAGGCAGCGGAGGCAGGGCTGCCGGATCAGAGTCCTGCCTCGGAGGTAGCTGGCGCGACAGAATCACCGCTGGCCGGTCTGGCGGCGAGCCCGATGGAGCTGCTGCGGAGCGGCGTTCCGGCCGGGTTCGGCTGCATCCTGGGCACGATGGTACTGTTCGGCCTGCTGGGACTGCCCGGCTCGCTTGGCGCCGCCAGCGGCGGCTATTTCGGCGGTCGCCTGGCAGGCGACCCGGCGCGGGCGCTGACCGCCGCGATGCTACCGTTCCTGCTGGTCGCCGCTATTGGCGGGCTGGCTGACGCTGGGGGACTGCCGCCCGGCGCGGGGCCGCAGGATCTGGGTGCCACGCTTGGGGAGTGGCTCGACTACTCACCCGGCAAGGGTGCGCTGGAGCCGCTCTCGCAGCTGCCCGACTCGGGGTCGGCGGTCTTCATCGCCGTCGTCATCTTTGCCTTCGTCGGCGGCCTCTCGGAAGCGGCGCGGCGCGACTAGAAGCCGAGCCAGCCAGTCGCCAGCGGCCAGTAGTAGCGCTGTGCGACGAGCAGTACCAGCACCGCCAGCAGCACCATCGGCACGCCGTTGCGGACGAAATCGGCCGAACCGGGGATGCCGGAGGCGTGGACAATCAGGTTGGGTGGCGTGCCAAAGGCGGTCATGAAGGCGAAGGCGGTTGAGATGGCGGTCAGGATAGCGACCATTGCCAGGTCCAGCCCTGCCGCGACGCCCACCGCGAGTGTAATCGGCACCAGTACCGCCGCCGCTGCGCCGTCGGACATGATGTTGGTCAGCGCCACGCCGAGCAGGATGATTACCGAGAATAGCAGCAGCTCGCCGCCCCCTTCCACCAGCCCGAAGATGCCAAGCGCCAGCCATTCGGCGACGCCGTGGTCAACCATCGCCGCGCCCAACGTCAGCGCTGCGCCGTAGATGAACATCACGCCCCAGCGCAGCTGGCGGCGGCTGTCGTCCCACTCCAGCACCCCGGTGGCGTGCATTGCGATGGCACCGAGCATCGCTACCGTCCCGAGCGTTAGGCCGGTGCTACCCGAGGTCAGGAACAGCAGGAAGGTTCCCCCGAGGATGGCGAGCGCCAGCAGCTGCCGGTCGCGCAACGGCTCGGCGGGCGGCAGGTGGTAGTCGAGGGAGCGATTGCGCAGCTGGTTGGCGAGGATAAGCGTCACGAACAGCAGCGGCATCAGCGCCAGCGTAATCGGCGCCGCCAGCACAACCCAGTCGAGGTAGTCGATGTGCAGGCCATATTGCTGCAGGAAGCCTATGGCAATGACGTTCCGCGCCCCGCCGGAAGGCGTCGCGAGCCCGGCAATGGAGCAGCCGAAGGCGACTGCAAGGGTGAACGCGACCATCTCGCGCGGGTGGTCACGGATATCGGTCTTGTCGATTATCGTCAGTATGATGGGGAGCATGATTGCGGCGACCGAGTGGTCGGGAATCACCGCCGCCATCAGCGTCGAGACGATGATGAGGCCCCCCAGCAACCGGTAGGTTGAGGCGGTGAAGGGCGCCAGCAGCTTGCGGATAATCAGCGACTCGGTTCCCGAGGCGGAGACACCCTGCGCGATAATCAGCGAGCCCAGAATCATGAACACCGCGTCGGACGCATACGGCGCGAAGGCGTCGTCGCGGCTGCGCAGGCCGAGCAGCACCAGCCCGGTGCCGGCCATCAGAGCCGTCACTGGGAGCGGGAACGCCTCCGAGACCCAGAGGTAGATGATGAACAGGAAAAAGAGGAAGACATGCCGCCCGTCGGCCGGCAGAGATGTGGTGAGCAGCAGCAGCCAGATTACGAACAGGATTACGCCGCCGGCGAGCAGCTTGCGGAAGGTCTTGTTGAGCCAGAGGCGGTAGAGCGGTGTATGGCGTCGCGGCTGTTCGCGGAGCCGCAGCAGCCCGGCGCGACGGCTGAGGCTCTGCCGGTCGTTGCTCATCGCAGGACGCACACTGGGGCGTGCGCGTCAAGCACCAGCTCATGCAGCAGCGACACCGACACGGCGTCTTCGAGGTCGGGCAGCACTACCAGCCTGGCGCCCTCGGCAGCGATGGTGCGGTTGGTCGCCGCCAGCCGCCGTCGCCAGATTCCGCGCAGCGGCACGATGGTTGAGGTGACGTGGAAATCACCGCCCAGACTGGTACGCAGGCCCTGCACCGCACCGTCGAGTGCCGCAGCGGCACCATGGATGTCCTCGCCTAGGTGCAGCAGTTCCAGGTCGCAGCCGAAGCTCCGTGCCAGCCGCTCAATCAACTCTAGCGCCGCGTCAGGCAGCCGCGGCCCGTCGAAGGCGATCAGCGCCGGCGCGCCCGGTCCCGGTAGGGGCTGCTCCTCGCGCACGATGAAGGTGTGGCACTGCACGTCCTCCAGGATGCGCTCGATCTCCGAGCCGGTGAAGAAGCGCGTCAGTCGTGACCGGAACGGCCCCAGCACCAGCGTGTCGCCCGCCTGCTCCTCGGCGATCATGTGCGCCAGCACCTGCGGCCGCTCACCGCACCGCAACAGCGGCTCGATCGCGACGTCGGTCACCGAGGCTGCGAACCGTTTCAGCTCGCGGTCTCCCAGTGGGAAGAAGCACTCCTCGGGGTCCCGCATTTCGCTGCCAGCACCTATCTTGGCGGGGTTGGCGATGTACGCCGCCACTAGCGGCAGCTCCAACCGCCGCGCCAGCGCCAGCGCGTAGTCAGTCGCTGCCTTGAGCCGCTTGGAGGGGTCGAGCGGTAGCAGCAGTTTGCTGAACATTATCCGTCGCCAGCCGGGGGAACGTATATGAACTGCCCGCCAGTCCGCGCCGCTCCGGAGCACTCATGGCAAAAACGCAGCGCAAGACGAAGGACCGCTGGAAGGGCAAGGCGTGGTATTCGCTCCACGCACCCGCCATGTTCAACTACGCCGTCATGGCCTGGACACCGGCCGACAGCCCGGAGGCTGTCACCGGCCGCGTGGCAGAGATTTCGCTCGACCGGCTCAGCGGTGACTTCGCCCAGAAGAACTACATCGTCCGCTTCCGTGTCGGCGAGGTGCGCGGACCCAACGCCTTCACCGCCTTCGACGGCCACCGCCTGACTACGGACTACAAGCGGGCTCTGACCCGCCGCCGCAACACCCGCGTCGACTGCAATTTCATCCTCACCACCGCCGATGATGTGCGGTTGCGGCTCAAGCCGATGCTGGTGGTCGACAACCGCATCCGCGGCTCCCAGGAAAAGCTGCTCCGCGCGCGGACAACTGCGCTGGTGAGCGAGACGCTCTCCGGGCTGAGCCTGGCAGAGGGTCTGAAGCGTATCTATTCGGGCGAGCTGGCGCGTGAGCTGGCTAAGGAGCTACGCATCATCTACCTCACCCGCCGGGTCGAGATTGCCAAGATAGAGATGCTTTCGCCCGCCGTGCTGATGGATGTGCCACCTTCGGAAGAGGAGCTGGAGCGCATCCTGGCTGGGGAGGAGGCGGAAGATGGTGAAGCGGACGCGGAAGACGATTACGAGTCACTCACCGTGCCGGAACTGAAAGAACTCCTGAAGGCGCAGGGACTGCCCGTTTCCGGCAGGAAGGCCGATCTCATCGAGCGGCTCTCGTCAGCCGGCAGCAACGAGGAAGAAGAGTAATCCGGCGATTGTCGGCAACTCCCGGTTCCGTTTCTAGGCAGCGCACTTCGCGCACGGCTCGACATACGCGTCGTAGACGCCGTCCAGGAATTCCCATAGCGCCTGCGCAGCGTCCCCGGCCGCAGCTACTGCTGCGTCACGGCTCGTTGCGTCCCGGCACTCGCGCGCCAGGATGGCGCGCTCTTCGGCGCGATGTCGTAAATCGGCTTCCTCGTGGATAGTAAAGAATTCCACTGCACGCGGGTCGTCTAGCGCGTAATACTTCGCGAGGCCTTCGCGCTTGGTCCGCGAGACTTCGGGCACCTGCGACTCGTAGGCGTAGAGTGCCGCGACGCCGTTGCGATAGTCATCGCCATTGCAGATATCGCGCAGCGCGGCGACCGAGTCGTGCGTCGAGTCGAGCAGCTCCGCCGCCTGCGTGCTCTCGCGGCTGACGCCCAAGCCCTCGGCAAAGCGTAGCCAGAGCTCGGGGTGGTTGTCGGGCCCCTGCTCTTCCTCGACCAAGTTATCGAGCAGCTGCTGCCGCACGCTGATGTCGTCACAGCGGGAATGCACCGCGCTCACGTAGGTCGGGAACGCCCTGACGTGCGCGTAGTACTGACGCGAGTACTCGTCCAGCGCCTCGCGTGGCAGCTCACCCCGGTTCCAGAGCTGGTAGAAAGGGTGGTCCAGCAGCGCGTGCTGCGCCACCGCTGCGTCAATCCTGTCCAGGAATACCTTGGTCGCTTTGTCCATCTCAATCTCTCCTTTGGGCCGCTACCGCGGCAGTGAGGCACTCCCGGCCGGCTCAAAAGTATTGTGCCTCGCCCGTTGGGCAACACCTGATGTGTGGTATCTGTGTTTCCTACTTATATACTGGTCGTCAGGAAACAACACCAGTCTCACGCGCCGCCTGTTCAATCTTTTCCGGCGATTCGCGGTCCAGGATAGTGTAGCGCTGCGGCCGGATAGTTTTCGCCTCGCACAGCGCCTGCAACACGATATCGTCCCCGAACCCGAGCTGCTCTGCACTGATGGGCGCACCGGCCGCGGCGAGGGTGTCACGAATGCGCTCCCAGTCGCCGCCGTGAAGCTGCATGGTAACAATCGAGCCGACACCGCACTGCTCTCCGTGCAGCGCTGGGCTGCTAGCGTTGGCATCGAGCCAGTGCGAGAACTTGTGCTCGCCGCCTGAGGCGGGCCGCGACGAGCCGGCAATCGACATCGCGACTCCCGACGAAATCAGCGCCTTGACAACCAGCCGCACCCCCTCCTCGCCGCCCTCGGCGACCAGCCCGGAGTTCTCCTCGACCAGTCGTGCAGTCATCTCCGAGAGTGCCGCCGCGTAGGCCGAGTATTCCTCGCCGCGGTCGCGCCCCAGCTGCCAGTCCAGCACCGCAGTCTGGTTACTGACGATGTCACCGATTCCCGCCGCCAGCAGCCGTCGCGGCGCCGAGGCGATTATGGTGGTGTCGGCGACCACCGCAATCGGCGGACGCGCCTCCATCGAGGTCTTCTGGCCAGCGGCGCGAATCGAGGCGCGCGCCGAGGCGAAACCATCGTGCGATGCCGCGGTCGGGACCGAGATGAACGGAAGATCGAGGTGGTAGCCTGCCTGCTTAGCAAGATCAACGGGGCGGCCCCCACCCACGCCGGCGAGGAAGCCGCAGCCCTCCGCGGCCGCCTCGACCCGCGCCAGCTCCTCCATGCTGGCGCCGTCGATTTCGATGACCGCGACCGGGTGGCCGGTCTCCTCGAGGTAGGCAAGCACGCGGTCACCCGCTACCTTGCGCGTGACCGCGTCACAGACCAGCAACCCACGCTCGGGCAGGTCCAGCTCGGCGATTACTGCTGGCAGCTGCTCGATGACTCCGGGGCCAGTGACAACCATTCGCGGAAGTACCATCGAGCGCGGAGGACGCGGTTTCATGACGGCGCAGTGAGCGCCATGTTTAACCCTACTGCGTTCACGGATGGTGTTAGCGAAAGCAACTACACTGACACAACCGCTTAATACGACTGCATTTACGCGGCGCCATGCGGGATGGCGACATCATCACCCTCGACTATGAGGGGCGCACCGACGGCGAGCTGTTCGACACTACACTGGAAGAGGTCGCCAAAGCGGATGACGTCCACGAGGAGGGGCACATCTACGAGCCTATCACGGTCATCATCGGTGAGGGACGCCTCGTGCCCGGACTCGATGCGGCGTTGAAGAAAGCAAAGGTTGGCGAAGCGAGCGAGGCGACGCTGCCACCTGACGAGGCGTACGGCCAGCGCGACCCGAAGCTCATCGAGACCATGTCGCGAAAACGGTTCGACCGTGCCTGCCCCGACGCCAAGGGCTACTCCGGCGAGGAGCTGGAAATTGAGGGGCGGCATGCGCACCTCGTCGCAATCTACGGCTCGCGCGTGCGGGTCGATTTCAACCAGCACCTGGCGGGGAAAGAGCTGGTCTTCAAGTTCACCATCAAGTCGAAGGTCTCGAAAGCGGCCGACAAGGTCGCGGCGCTGTTCAACATGGAGTACCTGTCAGGAGAGGAACCGCAAGTGAAACTTACCGAAAAGCACGCCGAAATCACCCTCCCCGACCGCTGCAAGTTCGACCCTGCCTGGTTCCAGGCCAAGTATCGCGTCGTCGCGGCTCTGCGCAAGCACACCGACCTGGAAGAGATAACGTTCATCGAGAGCTACGAAGGCACCAAGCCGGAGCCGAAGAAAACGAAGAAGAAAGCGCCGGTGAAAAAGAAGACGAAGAAGGCTGCGAGCAAGAAGAAAGCGCCGGCAAAAAAGAAGACGAAGAAGGCTGCAAGCAAGAAGAAAGCGGCGCCGAAGAAGAAAAAGGTTGCGAAGAAGTAGTTCAGGTCCGCCGCCAGCGTACGCCGTCCGGCGTGTCCTGCACCTCGACCCCCTGCGCCGCGAGTTCATCGCGTATCCGGTCCGCCTCCGCCCACTCTTTCGCTGCGCGCGCCGCCTCGCGCTGCGCTAGCAGCGCCTCGATTTCGGCGTCGCCCGGCCCCGTCGCCTCGCGGGGGGCGAACAGCCCGAGCACCTTGCCGCCCAGCTCCTCGAAGGCGGCGACGACCGCGTCGCGCAGTTCTGAATCAAGAGTCCCAGGTTCGTACCGGTTCGCCTCGCGTGCCAGTCCGAAGAGCGCAGCGAGAGCCTCGCGAGTGTTGAAGTCGTCGTCCATCGCCGTCGTAAAGTCGGCCCGGGCGGTCGTGACGGCGTCGTGCAGCGCCTCAGGCTGCCCGTCACCGCCAGACGCGGTGCGGTAGCGGTGGAGTGTTGCCGCCAGCCGGTCGTGAGCAGATGCTGCTTCATCAAGCGCCGCATCGCTGAAGTCGATGGGCGAACGGTAGTGGGCGTTGAGCAGGTAGAAGCGCACTACCTCGGCGCTGGCGTACTGGAGCACGTCACGCACCAGGAAGAAATTGTCGAGCGACTTTGACATCTTCTCCTCGTCGACGGTCAGGAAGCCGGTGTGCAACCAGTATTTCACCATCGGATGCTTTCCGGTGTGGCACTCGGTCTGCAGGATTTCCGACTCGTGGTGCGGGAACTTCAGGTCGCTGCCACCTCCATGGATGTCGAACTGCGGCCCCAGCAGCGTGAGTGACATCGCCGAGCACTCAATGTGCCATCCCGGGCGGCCAGTGCCCCACGGCGAATCCCAACTCGGCTCACCCTCGCGGGCGCCCTTCCAGAGCGCGAAGTCGGCCGGGTTGCGCTTGCGCGGGTCGACTGCGACCCGCGCGCCCGCCTCAAGTTCTTCCAGCGACTGCCCGGTCAGCGTGCCGAACTGCTCGCGCGCCGACGGCACGTCGAAGTAGACGTCGGGCGCAAGCGCCCCCTCTGCCGGTTCGGCAACGTAGGCGTGCCCCTTCGCCAGCAGGTCGGCGATGACTGCAACCATCTGCTCGACGTAAGCGGTCGCGCGCGGCATCTGGTGCGGTGGGAGCACACCGAGTGCTGTCAGGTCGGCGGTGGTGCGCGCGATATAGCGCTCGGCCAGATCCGCCGGCGCGACGCCTTCCTCGGCGGCGCGCGCGATTATCTTGTCATCGATGTCGGTGTGGTTCTGGATATGCTCGACAGCGTAGCCGGAGTGCTCGAGCCAGCGCCGGATGGCGTCGAACGAGACGTAGCTGCGCGCGTGGCCCAGGTGCATGTCGTTGTAGACCGTCAGGCCGCAGACGTACATTCGCACGCGTCCCGGCTCGCGCGGCGCGAACTCCTCGAGCTCGCGACTGGCGCTGTTATGGACCTTCAGCACACGGTGCGAGGGTGGGCCGGATTAAAACTGCTCCCGCCTGCAGCCACGTGCCGGAGCTTCCCGAAGTCGAAACCTGCCGCCGTGCGCTCGCGCCGCTGCTGGTGGGGCGCACCCTCACCGCCGCCGAAGCCATCTGGCCGCGCGCCGCGGCAACCCCGCTGGAAGTCGCCGGCCGCCGCATCGTGCGGCTCGACCGCCGCGGCAAGTTCCTGCTGCTGCGGCTCGACCGCGGCTGGCTTGTCGTTCACTTGCGCATGACCGGGCGGCTGGTGGTGGCGCGCGAGCCACCAGCGCGGACGACGGCCGCCTTCCGGCTCGACAGCGGCGACTGGTTCTGCCTCGTTGATATGCGCAAGTTCGGGCGCGCCTGGCAGGTCGCCCGCGCCAGCGAGGTGGTGGGCCACCTCGGCCCCGAGCCGCTCTCGCGCACCTTCACCGCCGCCCGCTTCGAGGCAATGCTGGCGCCTCGTCGGGCGCGGCTGAAGCCGCTACTGCTCAACCAGCGCTTCCTGGCAGGACTGGGGAACATCTACGTAGACGAGTCGCTCCACGCCGCGCGCATCCACCCGCTGCGGACCGCCGACTCGCTCTCCGCCGGCGAAGTGCGGCGGCTGCACCGGCGCGTCCGCACTATCCTGCGCGCTGCCATCACCGCGGGGGGGACAACCATCCAGAACTTCGCAGGCCCGGACGGTACGCCAGGGCGCTTCCGCAGCCAGTTGCGCGTCTTCCGTCGCGGCGGTGAGCCGTGCTACCATTGCGGAACGACCATTGAGCGCAGCGTCGTCGCGCAGAGGGGCACCCATTTCTGTCCGCGCTGCCAACCGCTCTGAATCCTTTATTTAGACGCTTTTTCGACTCTGAACTATAGTCGCTCGTTGCCGGTGGGTTTAGGGTTTTCTCGGCGCCTATACTGCGCCCGGCGTCGCCGTCGTGGCAGTCCAGCCGTCGCAGGGGGGGCAGTCGCGGGTGAGCGAGTTGCCGTCGCCGTCCGCACCGTCGGTAGTTGCCTCCCAGCTTTTGGTGTAGCTGAGGGCACCGTGGCTCAGGGTGAGGCTGTCGCCGCCGTCACCCAACCCGTCGCCCAGCGCGCTGTCCTCGACGCCGAAGACGTAGCTGACGGAGGGGTAGTCACTGGAGAAGATGGAGGGGCTGGCGGCGATGATGGCGGCGGTGCGCGCCGGGATTGAGAACTGCACTGTTGCATCGCCGATAATCAGGTCATCCTCGGCTAGGTCACTCAGCTTCCAGCCATGAAGCAGTACCGCCGTGTCGCCCGGGTTGTAGAGCTCGACCCACTCACTGCCGCTGGTCGGCGCGTACATGATTTCCGTCAGGTAGAGCGTGTCGGACTTAAACGGCGCCTCAAACAGCGATACGCGCAGCTTCGCTGGTACCTCGTCGCCCTCAGCGGTTCGCAGGAGCAGCAGCCGCTCCTCGGTCACCGAGATGCTGGCGCTATCCAGGTCGCCGCCCCAGAATAAGATCCGTGCGTCGGGCGAGAGCGTGCGCACCTCGATTGCCAGCCCGTCGCTGACCCCCAGCTCTTCGCGCAGCCCGCTGTACGGGAACTTCGCCAGCGCTTGACACTTGGCCGCCGAGAGCACGCCATCGGAGGCGAGCAGCCCCACCGTGGTCCCGTTGCGCAGTTGCGTCTCGCCAGTGCCCCACTCGAGCGCCTCCCACGCCTCGATCCCGGAGGCGTTGCCCGCCGAACCAATCAGCTCGCCCAGCACCACCCGCACGGCGGGGTAGCGCTGGTCCTGGCTGTCCAGGTCGATTCCCAGCCGGAACTCCATGGTGGTCGTGAAGGATTGCAGCAGCAGGATGAAGAGCGTCAGAGCCAGCGTGTACTCGATGACGTGCGTGACGCCCTGTTCGTCATGGCGCATCAGCGCGCCTCCCGCCGGAACAGCCATGTCGCCAGCCGCAGGCAGAGCAGGGGCCATAACGCCAGCGCTGCTGTCACCTGCCAGCCGGAGACCCCCTCGAAGTCGATCGCCAGCGTGCGGTTGGTGAGCACCCCCACCCCCATCTGGTAGAGGTACCCGGGGTTGAACAGTCCCATGCGGGAGACTATCGCTTGGTAGCGCGGGTCCTGCTCGAAGCCAGCCGTGGTGACATCAATACCCAGCGCGTAGCCCACACCGAGGAACAGCAGCGGCCAGACCAGCCCCATTAGCAGCCAGACCGCCAGGCCGTAGACGGCGGCTTCGGCGCCGGTGCGCGCCAGTAGCGCGAAGCAGAGCTGCAGCAGGATGAAGGTGAGAATCATCAGCTGCCCCAGCAGCAGGTACCCCGCGACCGCCGGGATGGTGGGCGTGTCTCCCCCTTTCAGCATCAGCGCCAGCCCCAGCAGCTGCGCACCCAGCGCCGGCAGGCCGACAGAGAGCCACAAGCCGAGTGCCTTTCCCAGCACAATCGCTTCGCGGCCCAGCGGCCGCGCCAGCAATTGCGTCAGCGTGCCGCTGTCGCGTTCGGCGACGAATGCGTCCAGTGAGACGGCAACTGCCGCCAGCGACGTCACGAAAAAGGTGAACCACGCTAGCTGCCCCAGCGCGTCGTCAGGGCTCTGGACACCACCCAGCAGTGGGCTGGGGTCACTCTGCAGGTCGCCCAGCAGCCATCCCATCCCGACGATAAACAGCGTGAAGAACAGTGCCAGCACAAACGTGCGCGGCGACCGCAGCCCGCGCCGTGCCTCAAAGCGCGCCAGCCACAAAACAGCGCGCATCTCGTCGCGCAGCCCCGGCACTCGCTGCGCCGAGGCCCAGCCGCCCAGCAGCAACGCCGCGACGCTGGCGCCGAAGAACCAGCGGTCGACCCCGGCGGTGAGCTGGATGTCCCGCGGATCAGCTTCCCACCCTTGCCGCACCAGCGAGACGTTCTGGCCGTCGCTGATGAAATCGGTCGAGTTCCAGACCATGCGCGCCCGCACGGTCACAATCTCGTTGGCGAAGAACTGCCCCGAGAGGTTGCCGTGGATCAGGATGGGCAGCCCGTCCAGCCGCAGTATGGTGCTGCCGTAGAGTGACTCTTTGTACACCAGCCCGTCCATTGGCGAGTACTCGCCCGGCAGGATGGTCCCGTTACGCATTACCGAAAAGCGCGGACTGATTTCGATGGTCCCGCGGAACAGCACAATGTCGCCGTCGCGCGGTGCGGCGGTCTCGCGGTAGAGAAAGGTCCACATCTCGCCGTCGTCGTTCAGTTCGCGCGACTCCCAGATGGCAGCCGGGTCGGTCTCGGCGTTCGCCATCCACCAGGTCTGCTGCGCCAGCAGCAGTACCAGCACCGCCAGCAGCGCCGTCGCCAGCGGCTGCCAGACGCCGAGCGCCTCCCAGCCGTGGTGGAACCGCGCCCGCCAATCCTCAGTCATGCGCCTCCGTCCGCGCCAGGAAAACTTCCTCCAGTGTCGGTTCGTGTGGCTCGACCGAGTAGAGCTTCAGCCCCAGCCCGACCAGTGCGCTCGCCAGTGCGGAGGTGTCGTCATCGCGCAGCTGCACATCCAGCCGGGTGTGGCGGCCGTCGGGCGCAGCGCGCACTTCTTGGACCGACGGCAACGCCTCGATGTCTTCCAGGAGCGCCGGTTCGAAGCCGCCAACGCGCAACGTTGCCCGCAGGCCCGCCTCGCGCACCGTCGCGCGCAGTGCCTCGACCTCGTCCTGCAGCACCAGCCGCCCCCGGTTCAGGATAGCGGCGTGGGTGCAGAGCTGCTGCATCTCGCTCAGTACATGCGAGCTCATGAAAATCGTCAATCCTTCGCGGTTAAGCTGCCGCAGCAGCTCGCGCAGCGCCGCAACGCCGCGTGGGTCCAGCCCCGAAGTTGGCTCATCGAGCAGCAGCAGCCGCGGCGCGTGCAGCAGCGCCAGCGCCAGCGCCAGCCGCTTGCGCATTCCGAGCGAGAAGCCACTCACCGGCCGGTCGTCCTCCCCGCCTAGCCCCAGCCGCTCGAGCAGCTCGTCTGTGCGGCTGTCCAGCTCCTCCGCCTCGAGGCGATGGAAGCCGCCGTAGAAAGCGAGCGTCTCGCGCGCGGTCAGGTGACCGTGCAGGCCGACCTGCTCCGGCAGGAACCCCAGCGCGTCGCGCCCCTTGGGGCCCACGAGCGGCTCGCCATCGAGCGTGATGGTGCCGGCATCGGGCTCGAGCAGCCCGGCGATGCAGTTTAGGGTAGTGGTCTTGCCGGCGCCGTTCGGACCGAGAAAGCCGAATATCACGCCGGTGGGGACCGACAGCTCCAGGTCGCGCAACGCCTCGACATGCGAGACGGTGCGGCCCCAGCGGCGCAGGGGATAGCTCTTCGACACTCCCTTCAGTTCGAGCATGTTATTGTTGCACGCTGCCTCGCGGTTATAAAACCGCAGCACCTGCCCCTCTGTGAGCGACCTGTGGCGCTACCCCTTCCTGCCAGATGCCCGCAAGGCGGTGCAGGGGCTGGAGCTGGAAACGCTGCTCGACGACCCGCTCTACGGGGAGGCGCGCACCCTTGCCATCGAGCGCCTGAACGCCGCCATTTCCGACAGGCTGGAAGGGTTGGGCGTCCCTGTTGACGCGCGGGACGAGGAGACGTACCTGCTCTCCTTTCTCTTCTCACGCCTGATACTCTCGGCGCAGGCCGATTCAAAAGTCATAAACTGGGTGGCGCTGACCGAAGCGCTGAGGGTCGAGGCGACCCTCAACCAGGAGGCGGCAGCCGTTCTGGTGCATATTTCGGGGCAGTTGGGGGTTCCCGTTAAGTTGGTGGGGGAAAGTTTCCAGGTCGATTACACGGTCTACCTTACCGCCACCAAGAACCTCAGGACTGGCCGGTGGAAATTGGTCAACCGCGGCGTCGCGGACGGCAAGGTCATGCTTGACCAGCGCACCCTGGTGAGGGTGCTCAGGGAAATAGTCGTCGAGCACCTGCAAGCCCTGCCGGAACTCCCGAAAGACCTGGGCCAGAAGGTCCTCGAGCGCTTCAGCCCGGACATGGAGAGCATGCAGGTGATGGCAAAGGAGCGTGAGGAACGCGCCCTGCGCGAACTCGGCCGGCTGGACTTCGGCAAGGCGCCGCCCTGCTTCGCAAAGCATCTCACAGACCTGCAGGCGGGAGTCAACCTGCCGCATCCGGCGCGCTTCTTCCTGACAACGTTCCTGACCGCGTTGGGACGGGACCCTGAAGACATTATGGAACTGTATGCCACCGCGCCCGACTTCAAGGAGTCGGTGACGCGGTACCAGGTCGAGCATATCACCGGCAAAATCTCGGGGACGGAATACGACACGCCTTCGTGCAGCAGCCTCATCAGCCAGGGCGTCTGTCCCGGCGGCAACGCGCTCTGCCGTGAGATAGTCCATCCGCTCAGTTACTACCGTGTCATGGCCGAGCGCGAGAAATCCGATGAAATAAGGCGTAGGCGACTGGCACAGGCAGCCGGAAGCGATGACGCAGAGTTCTGGGCGCAATTACCGCTCGACTCTCCCAGCGACGCGCCGCAGCGCTCGCTGGCGGCGGCGCTGGATGCCGATGGGCCTAGCCGAGTTACCACCCAGGTCGAGCACTTCCGGGGAAGACATACGAAAGTGGACGGCAAATATATTCGTTGGGCCTCGGCGCGGCTGGTGGACGATACAGTCGTAAAGTCGCTAGAAACCTTGCCGCTGCTGCAGTGGGAGCGGGCGCTGCCGCTGGCGCACGCGAAGGAACGGGGCGAGGCGGTCGAGGTGACGTTGCTGCCGGTGAAGCTGGGGGAGCAGCGCCGGCTGCACGTACTCGCTGCGGGCTGAAAACGCTCAGCCGAGCCGAATGCGGCGGCCGCACTGGCAGATGAATTTAGTGCTCCGGGCCGGTACGGTGTGGATGCGACCGCAGTTGGGGCAGTCTATCTGCCGGTCGTCAGCATGCTCCTCGACCGGGGCCACGTATTCTTGGCAGCGGGGGCAGAAGTAGTCAGTATCGTATCCCGAATCGGGCCAGTGCTGCAGTGTTGTGCCGTCTTTGGGGCAGTGCAGCTCGCTGGCCGAAGGTGTGCCCTTCGGCGGCGGTGCGTCTCCCTTCGGCTGCGGTGGTCCCGCCGTTCGCTTCGCCCTCTTGCGTACCTTGCGCGGTTTCTTCTTTGCGACCTTGCGCTTCTTTGCGACCTTGCGCGGCTCTGCTGCTTCCGGAGCGGGTGGTGGCGCAGGCGCTTCTCCCTCCTCATCGTCCTCCTCGTCCGCGGTGGCGACCAGCTCGCCCGTCAGCGAAGCCAGGATTTCCGATTCGGATAGTCCTGACTGGTCATCGTCATCTTCTTCATAATATTCCTCTTCCTCATCTTCTTCCTCCTCATCGGCCATGTCACTCCCGATGCCAACCCCTGTCAGCGTCGACTTGAGCGGGTCGTACGCCTCCTTCTGCGGTAACTCGTATTCCTCGGGTTTCAGCACGAAACGCCAGACGCCGTACGAAACCAGCAGGAGCAGCAGCGCAATCCCCAGAATGGGCAGTAGTGTGTCGAGTGCTGGCAGGCTGGGAAGCTTCAGCTCGAAGATTGTTTCCTCATCTCCCGGCTCGATTATGACCCAGAACTGCTGCTTTGAGATGAGCTCCCCGCTCTGGTTGAGGGCAGTGAGGGTGAACTCGATTTGGCCGGTGTAGGC
>JAKURS010000130.1 GCA_022449705.1 Candidatus Poseidoniia archaeon
TGGGATATCGGCAAAGAAGGCTATCTTAGCGGCAATATCCTCGTCGAGCGGATGCTCCGAGCGGCCGACAATCAGGTCGGGGCGGATACCGAGCCCCTGCAGTTCCTTCACCGAGTGCTGCGTCGGCTTGGTCTTCTGTTCGCCAACGGCGCCCATCACCGGCACCAGCGTGGTGTGGACGAACATCACATTGGAGTGGCCTTCTTCGCGGTGTAGCTGCCGCACCGCCTCGAGGAACGGCATCGACTCGATGTCACCGACCGTCCCCCCCAGCTCGACCAGGCAGATTTCGGCCGAGGCGCCCTCGGCGGCGGCGCGAATCGAGTCCGCTATCTCGCGCACCACGTGCGGGATTATCTGCACCGTCTGACCCAGATAGTCCCCGCGCCGTTCCTTCTCGATGACGGTGCGGAATACCTTGCCGGTCGTGATGTTGTGTGGTGCGGTCAGGTTGCAGTTCAGGAAGCGCTCGTAGTTGCCGAGGTCGAGGTCCACCTCGGTACCGTCCGTCATGACAAAGACTTCGCCATGCTCGTAGGGATTCATGGTCCCCGCGTCGCAGTTCAGGTAGGGGTCAATCTTGACTGCCGTGACGCGGTAGCCCGAGCGCTGCAGCAGAACGCCAATTGAGGAGGAGGTAATGCCCTTCCCCAGCCCGGAAAGGACCCCGCCAGTCACGATGATATACTTCATGACGCAACGGGCCCCATGATTGGCGCCCCCGGTTTAAGGCCAACGGCGCGGTTTTAGCGCTCTGCCGCTGCGGGCGCGTGGAACTACATCACCACTCGGAGCAGCTGGCTTGGTTCGACCTGCAGCCGGATGGAGTAGCTGGCTTCATCTCCATTTATATATGGCTCGATGAGAAAAATGCCGTCATTGAAACTGGCCCCGCCTGCGGGCTGGAGAACATCATGCGCGGCATCGCAGCGGCCGGGCTGGCGCCGGAGGAGATTGACTGGGTTCTGCCGACGCACATCCATCTGGACCACTTCGGCGGCGGCGGCCACCTGCTGCGCGAATTGCCCAACGCACGGGCGCTGGTCCACCCCAGGGCGCTGAAGCACGTGCTCGACCCGCAACGGCTGTGGGAGGGGAGCCGCGCCTTCCTGGGACCGATTGCCGAAATGTATGGCGAGCCACTGCCGGTGGCCCCGGACCGTGTAGCCGCCGTGGAGGACGGTGCCGTCGTGGACCTCGGTTCGACCCAATTGCGTGCGCTGCACACGCCGGGCCACGCGCCGCACCACGTCGCGTGGGTCGCCGACCGCGAGGTCTTTGTCGGTGATGCGCTCGGCCTTTGGTATACCGGGCTGGACCGCGCGTTTCCGGTCACGCCGCCGCGCTACGACCATGCGCTGGCGCTCGCGTCACTCGACGCGCTGGAGTCGCTCGACACGGAGTGGCTGCACTACACCCACTTCGGCCCACGCCCCGCCAGGGAGGGTGTATCCATCGCGCAAGTACGTGAGGAGTTCAAGGCGTGGTTGGCGCTCGTCCGCGACGGCGTCACCGCCGGCGAGGACGCGGCCGCGACGACGGCGCGGCTGCTGGCGGAGCGGCCCCGGCTAGCGGAGACCGAGCAGGGCATGGGGCCGCATCAGGCCGGCACCCACCTTGGGTCGGTGCGCGGCATGCGCGGGTGGCTCGATGCGCAGCTTTGATTCTGATATTGACGTAATCGACCAGCCGTTCCCTCATGCAACCCTCCGTGACTTTCTCGACCTCGACGCCGTCGCTGACGAGCTGGAGTGGCTCGCAGGGCAGGAGTTCGAGCCGGGCGGAGCGGACCTCTTCAGCTACTCCTCCACGTACGAGCTGGGCGACGCCTCGCAGCTGGTGGGGCTGCGCACAGCGCTAGGCGACCCCGCATGGCGTTCCCGGGTTGCGGCGGCGTTCAGCACGTCGCCACTGCATCGCATCGACATGGCTGCATATGTCT
>JAKURS010000131.1 GCA_022449705.1 Candidatus Poseidoniia archaeon
CTGCTGCCGAAGCTGCGCAAGCAGATTGAGAAGGAAGTTGCCGAATTAGTGGAGGCGGACTGATGCAGAAAGAATACAAGACCATCAAACAAATCAGCGGACCGCTGGTCTTCGTCGAGAAGACCGAGCCGGTCGGCTACGGCGAGCTGGTCCAGATTGCAATGCCGGACGGCACGACCAAACGGGGCCAGGTGCTTGATACATCCAAGGATATTGTGGTGGTGCAGGTCTTTGAGGGCACCACCGGCATTGACCGGGCGAGCGGCGTCAAGTTCCTGGGCGAGACCATCAAACTCTCGGTCTCGAAGGATATGCTGGGGCGCATACTCTCCGGCGCGGGCGAGCCGATTGATGGTGGCGCACCGATTATCCCCGATGAGCGGCGCGAAATCATCGGTGCTGCAATCAACCCCTACTCACGCGACTCGCCGCAGGAGTTCATCCAGACCGGGATCTCGACGATTGACGGACTTAACACGCTGGTGATGGGGCAGAAGCTGCCCATCTTCTCCGGCTCAGGCCTGCCGCATAACGACATCGCCCTGCAGATTGCACGGCAGTCGCGCACGCTTGGCAGCGAACGCGAGTTCGCCGTCGTCTTCTGCGCCATGGGCATCACCAACGAGGAAGCGCATTACTTCATGTCCGACTTTGAACGCACCGGTGCACTCTCGCGGGCGGTAGTGTTCATGAACCTGGCCAGCGACCCTGCCGTCGAGCGGCTGATTACGCCGCGACTGGCTCTGACCGCTGCGGAATACCTGGCGTTCGACCACGGCTATGACATCCTGGTCATCCTGACCGACATGACCAACTACTGCGAGGCGCTGCGACAGATTGGCGCCGCGCGCGAAGAGGTGCCGGGCCGCCGGGGATACCCCGGCTACATGTACACCGACCTGGCCATGAACTACGAGCGAGCCGGGCTCATCAGGGGCAAGCAGGGGTCGGTGACGCAGCTACCGATCCTGACTATGCCGGGCGACGACATTACGCACCCGATTCCCGACCTTACGGGCTACATCACCGAAGGGCAGATCGTGATTTCGCGCGACCTGCACCGCAAAGGCATCTATCCACCCATATTCGTGCTGCCGTCACTGTCGCGGCTGATGAACGCCGGTATCGGCGAGGGACAGACACGCGAGGACCACAAACAGCTGAGCGATCAGCTCTACGCAGCCTACGCCGAGGGGGTGGACCTGCGCGGGCTGGTGGCGATTGTCGGAAAGGAGGCGCTCTCCGAGCGTGACCAGAAACTGCTGGAATTCGCCGACGGGTTCGAGGACCGTTTCGTGCGGCAGGGGCGTAACGAGGACCGTGATATCGCCGAAGCGACGTTGGAGACCGGCTGGAACCTGCTGAGCAGCCTGCCGGAGTCAGCGCTGACCCGCATTGACCGCCAGACGCTGGAGAAATACCACCCGGCGTACAGGGACAAGTGAGCATCGCGGACGTCAAGCCGACGCGGTCCGAGCTGATTGTAACGCGGCGGCGCATCAAGCTCTCCATCAGCGGCCACAAGCTGCTGAAAATGAAGCGCGACGGGCTCATCATTGAGTTTTTCGAGCTGCTCCCGAAGGTAAAGGACATGCGCGTGCAGCTTGCCGAACTTTACCGTGAGGCGAACGGGAAGCTGGCGGTAGCGATGGTTGCCGACGGCAAGAGTGCCCTGAGCTCGGCCGCCAACTGCGTCCGCACACCGCCGCAGGTGAAACTAACGCAGCGCAACATCATGGGCGTCGTCGTCCCGAGAATCGAGGTTTCCACCATCCAGAAATCGGTCGAGGAGCGCGGCTACGGGCTCATTGGCACCTCGGTGCGGGTGGACGAGGCGGTGCACGCCTTCGAACAGTTGGCTACAAAAATCC
>JAKURS010000132.1 GCA_022449705.1 Candidatus Poseidoniia archaeon
GGGTAGTGCAATTGGCGTAGCTCACATTCGACAGAACCGGTGCGACACCGACTGCGCGCAGGCAAATGTCATAGTTGGCCAGCATCAGGTTGCTGGCCAAGAAACTGGTATCCTCAATGAACAGTCCTGTGCTTTTCTCCGGGAATGATGTTTCACCATCCAGCCGTGTGTCGAACAGGGTGGCGTTGCCGCCCACCAGCCAGAGGCGCCCACGGCTCGCGTTGACCCGGTTCAACACTAGCTCGCCCTCGTCTAGCACGACCCGGAAGGCGGCGGTGGTGTTGAGCTGAGCGAACGCGATTGTTAGATTCTCTTCGTAGTAGGATGCGTTATCCGGGTCCGCTTCGATAAACTGGTCGTACAGTGCCCGCATGGGCGTCAGGTTCGCAGTCGAGGTCAGGCTGCAATCGCGGACAGTCAACGAGCCTCCGGGCTGGATACGGATTTCGTTTTCGACAGCGCTGAACTCGTTAGTCATATCAAAGCTGCAGTTATCCAGCACCAGTTCGCCGAACACCTCGACGTTGCCCTTGACCGTGAATTCACCGTCAGCGAGCGTGAGCGATTCACCCTCCGCGACGGTCAGGTTCCAGTAGCTCTCCTGTGCGCTGGCGTCGTCTCCAATCGTGAGCGCGGCGGCCAGCAACGCAGCCATCGCAGCAACCAGCAGCACTCCAGCCCGTAATCGCATCGCGGCGCGAGCGGCGGCGGGATATAAGTCTCTCGACAGAGAGTTAAAACCCCGCTCCCGTGGGGCGGCGATGCGACTGGAAGTAGCAACACCGATGGTCGTCAGGCCAGTGGTCGCGCTGCTGGCGCTGGCACTGCTGTTGGTGCCGTCGGGCGAGGCCGACTGGGACCCCTACGTCAGCCACCCCGGTAATATTCCCGACTTCCACAACTTCACGACGCCACAGCTGGCGCCGGGCGACAGTGGCCCGTTTACGCTTGAAATCAGCAACCGCTATGCCGAGCCACTCGAGAAGGTCGTCGTCACTATGGAAATATACATGCGCGCCGATATCGAAGGCTCGGAAACCATCGGTGCCGTCGCAGACGACGCGCGGCCGCGCGTGGAAGAGGGATGCTGGACGCGGCTCCCCAACGGAGAACACGAATGCGCCGCGGCACCATCCGCGCAGCGCGCGACCTTCAGCCCGGGGACGCTGGCGGCCGGGGAAGCAGTACGGTTCTCGACCGACATCCATTCCACGGAAGAGCGCTCCTGGCTGCGCTGCACGCTGCTCAGCAGCCGCTGCGAAACCGGCACCGCCGAGGGGACATACTTCGTCCGTTTTACGCTCGAGTTTGACCACAACGGCACGACGCGCAGCATGCTGAGCCGGGGGTACTGGTCAATGGCGGATTGGGAGGCGGCAACGACAGACGTTCCCGGCGGGGCGCCCGGCAACATCAACCTAACCACGCTGGGGGTTGACGGCGTGATTCCAGACTCCAGCTTCGGCGTCAAGGAGCCGATACCCAAATGGCCGCTCTATGTCATGATTGGGCTGACGGTGATGTTCGCCGGGCTCGCCGTGGTGTTCTACCTTGAGGAAGAGGGCGCCTACCCCGGACTAAACAAATGGCTTCAGCAGCAGCGGGGCAAACTTAACCAGCTTCGGCTGCGCCTTAAGCACCGCGAACGCCGCCCGTGAGGCGTAGTCCAGGTCGCCCGCCCGCTGGATAGCCGCCAGGACTGCCGGGTCGCCTAGCATCCCGATAATTTCGGCCAGCTGCACGTCGTCCCGCGCGAGGAATGCACGGCGCAGCCGCGCGCCCAGCTGCAGCTCGCCAGCGATGCGGTCGCGCAGCTTCTGCTGGTACCCCGCTAGACGACCAGCCGAGAGGTCACCTGCTTC
>JAKURS010000133.1 GCA_022449705.1 Candidatus Poseidoniia archaeon
CACGGAGAACGTGACCCACCGCATCCTGCTCGACGCGGACGGCGATGGCGTCTTCTACTGGTCGGCCGACATCATCTCGGGCGAACTGCAGGTGTAGTGCTAAAAGGACGAGAACGGGACACTGCTCGACGAGGAGTGCAGCGTTACGTTCGAGCTCAAATTCAACGACACGCTCACCAACGGGATCTTCGCCTACCAGGACCGATCTTCCAGCGGGACGACGCATTACGGCAACATCACGGTCAAAGCGCATGGACACGACGAGGAAGAAGAGGGGACTGCTCACGTCCACGATGACTCGCATCCGCACGACGCCGAGCCGGAGCAGGCGGAACCGGAGCGACCCAACTGGCTGCTGTGGGTCGCCGGGCTTTCCGCCAGCGGGGCAGCGCTGCTGGCACTGATGCTGCGACAGGGCAGCGGCAGCTAGGAATGGCGTTACCGGAAATCCTGGCGCTGCTCGAGCAGCGGCGCGAGCAGCACCTGACGGAGCTGGTCGAGTGGACCGCGATTCCGTCCATCTCGGCGCAGGCGCAGCACGCCGGCGACCTGCGACGCGCGTGCGACTGGGCGGCCGACTACTGCCGCGCGATGGGGCTCGAGACCGAAATCCACCCGACGGCGGGGCATCCCGCCATCATCGCGCGCCACGACACCGGTGCGGATGCGCCGACCGTGTTGCTTTACGGCCATTACGACGTCCAGCCGCCCGAGCCGCTCGAGCTGTGGGAAAGCCCGCCGTTCATCGACAACTGGGGCAGCGGCGAACCCCTCGGCGGGAACGCCGAGCCGGTGCGCGACGGCGCGCTCTACGGCCGGGGCGCGAGCGACAACAAAGGCCAACTCTTTGCGCACCTGGCGGCGCTGCGCGGCTGGTTCGAGGTTGCCGGCGGGCCGCCAGTGAACCTGCGGCTGCTCATCGAGGGCGAGGAGGAAATCGGCTCCCCGTCGCTGGGCGAGTTCATCGCGGCCCACGCCGACGAGCTGCGCGCCGAATGGGGCGTGGTGAGCGACGGGCCGATGCTCGCGCCCGGGATGCCGGCCGTTTCCTACGGATTGCGCGGGCTGGCGTATTTCCAGCTCGACATCTCCGCGGCCAGCGCCGACCTGCATTCGGGAACGCACGGCGGCGCAGTGCCGAATCCCGCGACCGTGCTGGCGGAGTTCATCGCGACGCTACATAACCCGGACGGCAGCGTCAACCTGCCCGGTTTTTACGACGATGTTACGCCGCTAGAAGCGGCGGAACGCGAGGCGCTGGCGGCGCTTGATTTCTCTGACGATGAATATTTAAAAGTGCTGGGCGCCCCCGGGCTCGCCGGAGAGGCGGGCTTCACAACGCTCGAGCGGCGCTGGGCGCGGCCCACGCTGGAGGTGAATGGCCTCTGGGGCGGCTACACCGGCGAGGGGGCCAAGACGGTGCTGCCGGCCTGCGCTTCCGCCAAACTCTCGTGCCGGCTGGTGCCGCAGCAGGAGCCGGCCGTGATTGAGGCGGCGCTGCGCCGGGCGTGCGCGGAACGGCTGCCTGACAGCGTGCGCTGGGAGCTGCAGGTATTCGCTAGCGCGCCCGCCGTGCTGACGCCGACCGATTCGCCCGGGGTGCAGGCGGCGATGCGCGCGCTGCGCGCCGGCTTCGGAGCCGAGCCGGTGTTCATCCGCGAAGGCGGCACGATTCCGGTCGTCGCCGACTTTCAGTCGGTGCTGGGGGCGCAGCCGCTGCTTATCGGCTTCGCGCTGGCGGAGGACA
>JAKURS010000134.1 GCA_022449705.1 Candidatus Poseidoniia archaeon
GGTCGAGAGCGCCGCGCGCCGCGAACCAGTCGCGCAGCGCCCTCTCGCGCTCGCCGTACGGCGCCAGCTCGCGGTCCGATGGTCGCCGGCTGGCGGCGAACTTGTCGCTGGCGAGCCCGATTACGAGCCTCTCGCCCGCCGCGAGCGCCGCGTCGAGCAGCCGCGCATGGCCGGCGTGCAGGACGTCGAAAGTGCCGCCGAGGCAGACGCGCTTCATCGGTGTGGCAGGCGACCGTTCCTAATAACCGCTGGCGGCACCCTTATCAGTGCACCGGATTCGCGCCGCACATGGGCGAAACCACGACGACGCTCGCCGTCGGCGGGATGACCTGCGGCGGCTGCGCTGGCAACGTGCAGCGCGCGCTGGAAGGCGTCGCGGGAGTGACGTCGGCCGCGGTGGACCATGTCGCCGGCAACGCCAGCGTCATGCACGCAGGAGTCGCGCAGGCCGAGCTCGAAGCGGCGGTCGCCGCCGCCGGCTATTCAGTCGGCGGCGGCGAATCGGCTGGCGCGGACGCGCTGCACCAACTCGGGAGCGCGCCGGCGATGGACGCCAACTTTCACTGGAGCGACGGCACGACCTGGCGGCAGGCGGCGAACAACACCAAGTGGTGCCTGATTGGCTGCTCCATTGGCGAGTTCGCAACGCTCGGCTACTACCAGTATGCGGGCTGGCCGCTCGAAGTGACGGTCGGCACGACGCTCTTCTGGTTCCTGGTGGTACTGCCGCTCATCAACGGGCTCGCGACCAGCGTCGCGCTCGAGACGGTGCTGCTGATGCAGGGGCAGATGGATTTCGCCAACGCACTCTCGACCGCGTTCGGGATGAGCTTCATCTCGATGCTGGGGATGGAAATTGCGATGGAAGCGACCGACTGGCTGCTGACCGGCGGCATGGGCATGACCTGGTGGGTCATCCCGCCGATGCTCGTCGTCGGCTTCCTGACGCCATGGCCCTACAACTACTGGCGGCTGAAGAAGTTCGGCGCGGCGTGCCACTGATGTCTGATTCACAAGCAGGTCCGTCAATTGTTGGAATATTTGCAGGATCACTAGGGTTCATACTCTGTGCAGTTTGTATTGTAGGATTCTTCGTGGCAGGTTTTGCGATAGATTATATCGATCAGAGGATAGAAGACGATTGTGACAGTACTACTGGTGAGATAGCACAGATAACCGGCGCAGACGAAGGTCAGTGCGATGAAGGAAGCACCACCCGGGATTTATTGGCTGCAATCAAAATGCCATTACTCGTTCTTGGTATTATATTCGGTTTACTGGCCGGTTTCGCGACTTACCAGAATTAGGACCTGAACGAAGGCGACTGAATAAATTCGGTGCGGCGTGCCACTGAACAGTTCGGCTTAATATCTCTGCGATTCTGAGGGAACCATGGGCGAGCCAGAATCGACGCCGGCGACCGCGCCTGTGGGCGGCGGCCTCTTCGCCCGCATCCTGATGGGAATCCTGGGCCTGCTGCTGGGATTCCTGATGATTTTGGCGACCCTGTATCGATTGATGGAAGTGGGCTCAGCGCTCGATAGTAGTGAGATTCCAGACGAGATTGCAGGTTCACTCCCGACTTTGCAGGCGCTGTTCTACCTCGTGGCGGCCTTCTGCCTCGCCGTTATCGTCTCCTCGATTGCGACCTTCATCAACTCTGCATGGGCGCGGAAGGCGCTCCTTGGCAGCACGGGGGCGATGTTCGTCCTGCTGGTCGGTTGTGGAATATATGAATACAG
>JAKURS010000135.1 GCA_022449705.1 Candidatus Poseidoniia archaeon
ACCCGCACTTGAAGGACAAGCTGCGCGAGCGGCTGCAGCGCGCCTGAGGATGCTACGCGCAGTCCTAGTTGCCCTGACGATGGTGCTCAGTTCACTGGGCACCGCCGCACTCGCGAGCGGTGAAGAAGTCTTCGCACGCGGCGAGTTTGAGGTCCATGCGGGAACCGTCGCCGACCATGCCGAGGCACGCGAGAAGCTGGGCGAGCAGGGTGATTTCATCGCTATCCAGCTCGGTGCCGACACCTGGTTCGCCGTCGTATATGGCACCGAGGAATACCCTAATTCAATCCACATGCGCTCGTGGCAGCTGCGCTACCTGGGTGGCGCGACCGTCGTCGGTCCCGAAGGCGGCGTAATCACTCCCGAGACGCCGCTCCCCGTCGTCCGCGTGAGCGGGCAGGCGCTGCCGCTGCTGCTCGAATTCCACGACAGCGGCTACGAGTCCACCAAGTTCGGGATGGGCAAAAACGTGGGTGTCGGCAATGGGCTGTTCGACTTCCAGCCGCGTCCCGGTTTCCACGGCGTCGGCATCCTGGAGCACAACGGCATCAATCACCACGAACCGGTGATGAAGATGGTCAACCTGAATACGGCCTGGACCCCGGTATTCAACCCCGAGAGCGACGTCAGCATCGATACGGAAAACCGTACGGCGCAGGTCAGCTTCGCGCTCACTGCGCGTGACCTGCCTTATATTTACGTCGACGAGGACCAGCCCGAAACTCCGGAGATGCTGGAAGAGGTCACGATTACCTTCCGGCTCACCGTCAGCCTGGTCGAGAAGACGATAGAGGTGCCGTGGTATCGCATCACCGTCTCGCGCGACGGCGTCGAGGCGAGCGAGCGCGATGGCGAACGCATTTTCAGCGGTCGCGCGGTTGAGTCGCACCTGAAGTACGACCACTACCTTGAGGGGTGGGATTACCGCGAGCGGAGCGAGGATAGCAGGCTGATGCTGCTCACCTTCACCTTCTTCGCAACCTTTGTCCCTAACCAGGTCGCGCAGTGGATGAGCCAGCAGTTCATCGACCAGCACCTGTCTGACGGCGCGGGCCGCGCCGAGTTCGAGACTGACTACGAGATTGACCAGCAGACCGGCGAGGAGCGGTATTTCGCGCCCGGGCCGGATGACGAGGATGGCGAAGACGGCCGCCCCGACAAGCACGGCAAGATGAAGTATCGCGCCCGCGAGGCGTTCGAGAACCGGGTCCAGCGGCTGCGCACCAACTCCATCGAGTTCCACGACAACTGGGACCGCGCCGGGAAGCTGACTTGGGTCAGCAACGTCAGCGTTACGGTTGACGGCAACGTGACCGAGGAACCACTCTACCACCAGCTCCACGCCATGGAGAGCGTCCAGTCATTCATGGGCCGGGAGAACCCGGACCGGCTGCGGGAGCTCCGCAGTGACGGCCACGTCAGCGGCATAGTGTTGCTGGGCGGCTACGTCTACCCGGCCGGCAACGCGCTGTTGCACGACCCGACCTTCGAGGTCTCGGCACTGCTGGCCGAAATCGGCACCGGACTGCAAACGCTGCTCGCCAAGCTCGGCTTGCTGCAGCTGGCCGAGCTGGCCGCTGTAACCGTTCTGGCGATCGCACTCACCATCCGCGGCCGCCGCCGCGCGGTGCTGCTGAAGTGAACCGGCGCCACATTCCCGGCAGCGAGCGAACTACGCTCTGCGGCCACCTCGCCACTGAGCAGGAATGGCGGT
>JAKURS010000136.1 GCA_022449705.1 Candidatus Poseidoniia archaeon
CGGACATCCCAGAGAAGGAGTCCTCAATGCCGGACATGGGTGGCATGGGCGACATGGGCGGTATGGGTGGCATGGGCGGGATGATGTAGTCCCGTTTGTTACAAAAAAATCTGAACTAAACCGGCGGCGGGCATCAGCCCGCCGCCCTAGGATAGCCTGATTTCCGATAAGTAGGCGGGCAGCTCAATATCACTGGCCAGCTCCGCTGCCGGCTCCGGCTCGCCGAGGCTGGTAATGACCGGGACCACCCCGGCCCAGACCGGCTGGTCCCGATCTGCCGGTTCGTCACCGACGGGGATAGCACGAATCTTGGCTGCGCCTTCCCGGATATCCATCCAGAGCACGCTGGTCGCTTTCAGTTCCGACTCAGTCGGCTGGCGCACTTCGCCCCAGCGACCGCGTGCGATGCGCTCCATGAGCTTCTCAAGCGCCAGCAGTTTTTCCCCGGAGTCATCAACGCTCCGGGCCGTCCCGAAAAGCATCACCGAGCGGTAGTTGACCGAGTGGTTGAAAGCCGAGCGCGACAGCACGATGCCGTCGAGCAGGCTCACTGTCAGGCAGACCTTGCACTCCGCTTGCGTCCGCAACGCCCGGCTGGCGGCGGAGCCGTGCCAGAAGACGCGCTCGCCATCGCGCCAGAAGAGCGTCGGCGTCACCAGCGGCGCGCCGTCAAGCACATACCCGACATGGCAGAGCAGCGCCGCGTCCAGGATGGCATTGACCGTCTCGCGGTCGAAGCTGCCGCGTTCAGAGTGCCGCATGGGCTGGCTGCGGCCGGGTCCGCTCGAGATCAGCCACGCTGCACTTCCAGCTCCGCCAGCACCTTCGCCGCGTGCCCCTTGGCGCGTACGTTGGGCCACGCCCGCGCGACCGTGCCGTCAGGGGCCACGAGGAAGGTCGAGCGCGCGACGCCCATGTATTCGCGGCCGTAGTTCTTCTTCAGTCGCCATGCCCCGTAAGGCGCCATCACCGCGCGGTCCGGGTCGGCGAGCAGGCGCACGCCGAGACCGTATTTCGCGATGAAGTTGCAGTGCTTCTGCGGCGAATCAGGTGAGACGCCAACGATGTCGCACTCGAGCGCTGCAAACTCGGCGGCGAGCGCCGTGAATTCCTGCGCCTCGATAGTGCAACCCGGCGTATCATCGCGCGGATAGAAGTAGAGCAGCAGCCAGCGACCGGCGAAGTCGGCCAGCGCAACGGCCGTACCGTCCTGGTCAACCGCCTCGAAGGTCGGTGCGGGGTCGCCAGCCTGTGGGATTTCAGTCATATTTTTCACGTCGACAGATATTAAAGTGGAATGTTGCCGTGCTTGCGCTTCGGGCGCGGTTCGCGCTTGTTCCCAAAGCGCTCGAGCCCACGCAGCAGTTCGACGCGCGTATCGCGCGGGAAAATGACGCGGTCGATGTACCCCATTTCGGCGGCAATCCAAGGCGACGCGAACTTCTCGTGATACTCGTCGGTCAGCTCGCGCCGCTTCCGGTCGGGGTCGCTGGCGGCGGCCAGTTCCTTGCGAAAGATGATATTCACCGCTCCCTCGGAGCCCATCACTGCGATTTCAGCGGTCGGCCACGCCAGGTTCAGGTCGGCACGGATGTGCTTGGACGCCATCACGTCATACGCGCCGCCGTACGCCTTGCGCGTTATCACCGTCAGCTTCGGGACGGTCGCCTCGGCGAAGGCGTAGAGTAGTTTGGCGCCATG
>JAKURS010000137.1 GCA_022449705.1 Candidatus Poseidoniia archaeon
GACGATCCCATGCCGGAAAAGCCGTCATTGTCGGGGCCGCTGTTGCCTGCTGCGACGCTGACGACGACGCCCGCCTCGGTCACCAGGTCGAGCTTGCGCGAGTGCATGTCGGTGCCGTCGCTGCCGCCATCCTCGTGCGAGGTGATACCCCACGAGAGCGAGACGATATCGATGCCGTAGTTCGCCTCCCCCACACCGGCCCACGCGTCATCACGGTGGTCGATAACCCACTGCAGCCCGTTCATCGCCGACTCATAGACTTCCTGCTCGGTTAGGTAGTTTTCAAACGGTCCTGCACCGACGTCGGAGCCGATTTTAACGTCGACCAACGACGCGTCGGGCGCGGCACCCTGGTAGTCGGTCAGGCTCCCGTCGGCGAGCAGCCCGGTCGCGGTTGCCATCCCCGAGCAGGCGGTGCCGTGCTGGTTGCCGTCGTCAGGGTCGAACGAGCCGTCATCCTGCCGGCCGCCAGTCCCAGAGAGCAGGCAGCGCGGGACGTCAGTGTGCATGTAGCAGACCGCGTCATAGCCCGCGACGAACTTACCCGCCAATCCGGGATGCTCGTTGTCGATGCCAGTATCTACAATCGCGATGTTGACTCCGCGGCCGGTGTAGCCCAGATCCCACGCGCCCATGGGATACGCAGACGAATTCTTGGCCTTGATATTGGGCGTTTGCACGTCGCCGTAGAACTCGACGCGGCCGTAGGGCTCGACCATCACGACGCCCGGGAGCGACGCCGCCAGCGCGAAGCGCTCGGGAGCGACGCTCCCCAGCAGCACCGCGTCGGAGAGCAGCAGCCGCGGCTCGAAGCCCGCCAGCAGCAGCGACTCCAGCTCGCGCTCGCCCGGCTGGTATCCGTAGGAAACCCCGACAGCCGTGGACGCAACGCGCGTTTCGAGCCAGTCAACGATGCCGTTGCGGTCCGCGTCGCGCGACGTACGCTCCCACCACGGCGCGGCCGGCGGCGTGTCGCCGGCGGTCGCTGGCGCTGGCACCGTGGAAGCGGCTGGCGCAGCCGGTTCGCTCGCCGCGGGCAACTGCAAGTTGCCCGCCAGCAGCAGCACCGCCAGCAGGATTGCCGCGAGTCGTCGCATTATGGCGGTGGAGCGTCGGCGGGTGATAAAGTTGGCGTCAGTCGCTGACGCGATAGACCGTGTCGCTGCGCCGCACCCGCTCCGGTACCGCGATGCCGACGTCCGCGCCTGCGGCGGCGCTCTCGACCACCTCATGGTCAATCTGCATCGACTCCAACTTCATCTCAAAGTTGGTAGTGGCGCCGGAGAAGCGCAGCTTGTCGCCGACTGCGATGGCCGTACTCAGCTCGAGTGCCGCGACGCCTACCTTGCGGAAATACTTCTCAACCCGGCCGACCTCCGTCTGGGCCATGGTCTCCAATATCCTTGGGGCTCTTTAGGCTGTCGGAGCCACAAGTGCAGCCGCCACGCTCGCTACAGCCGCGCCGAGCAGTAGGGGCACATCGACCAGCCAGCATCCACTTCGCGTCCGCAGCCGCTGCACTCGGCGTGCGCTCGCTCACGTCCCACAACGGGCGCCGACCACTGCCCCGGCGCGGGCGGTGGCGGAAGCGGGTCAGGCCACCACGCCGCAAGGCCGAACGCCGCCAGCGCCGCCAGATACGCCAGATACTCGACCAGCGCGCTCTCCGCCAGCAGAGTGTTGGCGAGCGCAAGGAT
>JAKURS010000138.1 GCA_022449705.1 Candidatus Poseidoniia archaeon
AGCGCGCCGCCAATCCAGAGCAGGAAGGGACCTAGAACGGCGAAGATGCCGTTCAGCACCGGGTTGCTGATGATGCCCTTTTCCCAGTCATCTGCGAGCCGGCCGTCATTGGCCAGGCTCTGGATGTAGGAATCGGCCAGCGCGATGAGTCCAACCCCGAAGAGCAGCCAGTGGAGCCAGTAGCGCGGCTGCGGCTTGACAACCACACGCTGGACGCCCTCGGAAATCTCCTGCTCCAGGAAGTCGCGCGTGCGGCTGCGTCCGAAGAGCAGCGCCAGGCCTACGGTCACGACCAGTGTCGCCAGCGTCGCGAGCAGTCCCAGCGACGGCGAGACGTCGTATTCGCCGGGGCGGAACTGCATGAAGCCAACGGCGTTCAGAATCAGCGGCACCGCCAGCAGCGCCAGCAGGTAACCCGCCAGCCAGGCGCAGAATGCCACGATGCCAAGTTCGCCCAGCACCATCCGCAGGAGCGCGTCGGGCCCGCCACCAATAACGCGGTGAATCGCGATTTCGCGCCGCCGCTGCTCGAGCGAGAGCAGCAAGCCGTAGAGCAGCACCGAGACCGAAAGCACGATAATCGGAATCATGACGATATAGTTGAAAATCTGGATGAAGTAATTCTGGATTCGCAGGAAGCCAAGCAGGTCCTTGATGACGTGCGTGCCGTCCAGGTTGGTATCGCCCTCCAGCGCGACTGAATCAAGGCTGCGCTGGATGCGATCCAGTTCTTTTTCAGCACTGTCGGTCGACTCGGTCGGCAACGCGGCACGGTCGATAGTAATCGCCAGGTAGGCGTGGTCGCCGCCAATGATTGCGGAGCGATTGTCGACCGACACCAGCTCCCACGGGATGAAGACCGGCTGCTGCGACGTGACCGGGGAAGTCCAGATGGTGTCGTCGTAGATTGACGTAATCTCCAGGTCCCGGAGCGTGACACTGACCCGGCAGTAGCTGTAGTGCTGGAATATGACCTCCTCGCCGGAACAGCCCTGCCCGGGGTCGGTGTCGTAGGCGAAGGTGAGCGAGGCCAGCCGGTCGCCCACCTCGGCGCCAGCCTGCGAAGCGACTTGCGACGGGAGCGAGATGGCGCGCCGCGCGACCGCGTCCGCGCCCCCACCAGGCCACTCGCCGCCGAGCAGCCGCGCCGCGTGCCGCTCCGCCAGCGGGCCGTCGTCGTACGCGCCGGGGCCGAGCAGCCGCACCGGCCGGTAGATACTCGTCGGGGGGCCATTAAGCGAAGCTTCGGGGAAGAGTACCGAGACGTTGGACCAGTCGCTGCCGTTCCCCTCCCATCCCCGCATTTCAAGCGGCTGCGGCTTCAGGTAAGCTTCGGTAAACCAGCCGGCGCCGTGACCGCCCTGCTTGCCGGCAACGATGGCGCAGTCGGTGACCTCCGGCAGCGCAAGGTAGTCATCGCAGTAGGATTCCCACAACGTGACGTCGGTCGTGCGCCCCTTGCCGCCCTTGTCAGCGTGGAAATCCATCCGGAAATCATACTGTTCGTCGTTGAAGCTCTTGATGAAGAAAATCTGCATCAGCCCCGAGCCGTAGACCAGCACGGTCGTAATTACCAGACTGGCAAGGAACACTCCCGCAAAGACCGCCAGACCGCGCGAGCGGCCGCGCCATGCCGAGAGCAGCGCCAGCCGCGTGCGGTCCGGGAA
>JAKURS010000139.1 GCA_022449705.1 Candidatus Poseidoniia archaeon
CGTCGACACAGGCATCGACGGCACGCATGTCGGGCTGGATGACCAGGACGACAACCCGCTCACCGACGATCCAAAAATCCTTGTGTACTACAACGCCTACGAAGACCAGGAATATGACGGCCGACTCTCAGAGGACAGTGGCACCCACGGTACCCACGTGGCAGGCATTGCGGCCGGCACCGGCGCTGGCGACACCGCGCCTGACGGCAGCCGCTACGTTGGCGTCGCGCCGCAAGCCAATCTTGCGAACGTGCTGGTCTGCTGCTCGGGCGACATCGAAGATATCATCCGCGGTATTGAGTGGACCATCGCCAACCAGGACCGCTTCGGCATCCGTGTCATGACCTCCAGTTTGGGCGAGCAGCAAGTGGAGTTCCACATCGACAACGACGGCAGTTCGGCTTGGAGCCAGGCTATGGATGCAGCGGTGGAGTCGGGGCTGGTGGTGACGCTCTCGGCGGGCAACGAGTTCGGCGCTACTCCCGCTGCGGGCTGCAATACCATTGATTCCCCTGGAGATGCTCCACTGCCCATAACAGTCGCCGCGCTCGACAAGGACCTCTCGCTGGCATCCTACAGCAGCCGCGGCTACACCTCTGACCTTCGCGTCAAGCCGGACGTCGCGGCCATCGGTTCCAATGTAATGGCGCCCGACAAGGGCACCAGCACTGGCTACACATCGAAATCTGGAACTAGCATGGCGACGCCGTTGATGGCAGGCATAGTCGCGTTAACCCTCGAGGCGAACCCCGATTTGAGCCCAGCCGAGGTGAAGGACAGGATTGTCGCTGACTACGCCATCGAGCGCGAGATTCAGGATGACAGCGACCCCTATACCAACGACTGCTCGATCGCAGAGACGCGACCCGACAACGAGTACGGCTACGGTCAGGCGGACCCCCTCGCCTTCGTCACGGAGGCAGGACAGATTGACCCGCTGCTGCAGGTCATCTGGACCATCCCGCCGCAGTACGCGGTCGCGAACAACACCACCGTTGAGGTGAAGCCGGAAATCTGGAACGGCTCTTGGCTTACCGGCGGTGCCGATTCCGGCGGCGCCCCTGCCAGCGGCGGCGTCGAAGTGCGCTTTGGCGCTTCTGGCTGGTATCCCGCCCCCGACACTTCGGCCAACGGTGACTGGTTGTTCTGGAAAATCCGCGTTCCACCCGAGGCCACCAAGGGCAACCAGACCCTCTCCGCACGGCTTGTCGTGGCACCAGACCGGATGTCGCCAATTGATTCGGCCAGCGTGGTGCTGCTCGACGAATATGCGCCTGCTCCGGCCGGAGGCGACGCTAGCTTCTGGAGCGTCGGCCGCGTCGCGCTCGTCATCGGCGTCGCGGCGCTGCTCGGCGGACTGGGTGGCTTCGCGCTCTGGATACGGCGGCCGGTGTAGCCCGGCGTCCCCCGTCAGGCGAGCCGCAGCCGCCCGGTGACGAACGGGTTCTTCTGCCGCTCGCGGCCGATGGTCGTCTGCGGGCCGTGGCCCGGGAAGACGAGCGTCTCGTCGGGCAGCGCCATCAGCTTGTCGCGGATGGACGCCATCAGCTGCGCGCTGTCGCCGCCGATGAAGTCGGTGCGCCCGACCGAGTCGCGGAAGAGCACGTCGCCGCCAACGAGCATTGGCGGCGCCTCGCCGCTGGCG
>JAKURS010000014.1 GCA_022449705.1 Candidatus Poseidoniia archaeon
CAGCGTTTTGCCGGCAGCAGTGGGAACTGCGAGCAGCACTGACTCACCACGCTCGACAGGGACGATGGCTTCTTCCTGCGGAGGATAAAGCTCAGCGATGCCGAAATGCTCCAGGATTCCCGGCAGCACCCTACCAGCTCTCTTCCTCGATTATGCCGAACTAGGAGCGCGACTGGAGGACGAGGTAGAGCGCAATCGCGCCGAAGAGCGTTGCCAGCATAAAGGTCCCCATCCCCACGATGGCCGCTGCGCAGCCCGCCAGCACCAGCGTGTAGTTCTGCCGCATCAGCACCAGCACTCCACCGGCAGTCGCCAGCACGGTGCAGAAAAGCTCCCAGATAATGCCGGCGCGCAGCACGGAGCGGACAAACGCCTCATCGATTTCCTCCTCGGACTGCATGCCGGTCTGCCCCAACATCTGGTTAGCCTTAGCGGTGGTGCCCTCGACCCTTGTCGCATCACCCAGCGTCCCGTTCATCAGCACTACTGTTGTCAGCATCAGCAGCGCCGCCAGCAGCAGCATCAGCCCCGCAATCTGCGGCCGGTTGGTCGTGGGGTAGAGCACGATGTAGTCGTCTCCCCCTTCGGCACTGCCCCAGTCCAGCTCGTCGTCATCACCCGGTTCCGGGCCTGCACCAACCGCCTCGCCCGGGGCGCCACCGCCGGCCGGTTCCCACAGAAAGCGGTGACCGCAGTTGGGGCAGCCGACGTACTCCGCCTGCTCCACCGAGCTCACTTCCAGCTGCGTTCCGGAACCGCATTCCGGGCATGTCGCGGCAACCTGCATCGACCCCGGAGCCGGCAAGCGGCTAATTACTTTCGCCCAGCGAGCCGCCGCTGCAATCCCTTGAGCGTGCCGCTCGTTGCCAGCGTCTCGCTGGAAACGCCATCACCGAGGTTACCGTTCAGCGCCTCGCGCGCCGCCGCGGCGCCGGTGTGCGGTACGCGTACCACTGCTTCGCTCCCGGCGCAACGAATGACGCGAAATTCCACCAGGTGACCTGCCAGCAGCCGCTCCAGCTTGCGGCGGCCGGTGGCCGGCTCGGTGCGCAGCTGGAGGTAGCGGCGGCGGCCCCGCTTTGCCTTGACAACCACGGTGGGTGAGACGCAACCCACAAATAGTTACCACCTGCGGTGCGCGACGCGGGCCCGTGGTCTAGTTGGCTATGACGTCGCCTTCACATGGCGAAGGTCGCCAGTTCGAATCTGGCCGGGCCCACCAGCGGCTTCATAACATCCCCTTTCTGCCGCGGAACGTGTCCCTCACCGAGAAGATAACCGAAATCGAGGACGAAATCGCCAGCACCAAGTACAACAAGGCGACGCAGCACCACATCGGCAAGCTGAAGGCGAAACTGGCGCAGCTGCGCGAGCAGGTTGTGGCGCAGTCGTCCGGTCCCAAGGGCAGCGGCTACGGCGTGCGCAAGGCGGGCGACGCGACAGTGGCCATAGTGGGGCTGCCGAGCGTTGGCAAGTCGACGCTGCTCAACTCGGTCACCGCGGCGAAGAGCGAGACCGCCGCCTACGCCTTCACGACGCTGGACGTCATCCCTGGCGTGCTGCAGTACCGACAGGCGCGCATCCAGCTGCTGGACCTGCCGGGACTCATCGCGGGGGCGGCGCGCGGCGCCGGCCGCGGACGCGAGGTGCTCTCGGTCATCCGCGCCGCTGACCTGGTACTGCACCTGGTCGACGCTGCCGAGCCGGCGCCGCAGGTCATCCTGCAGGAGCTGGAGGATGCGGGGTTGCGGCTCGATGGGCGCCGGCCCAACGGCGCGATTGCGCGCACTGGGCGGGGCGGTATCGATGTCGTTTCCACCGTTTCGCAGGAGCTCGAGGAGGAAGCAGTCAAGGCTGTCGCGCGCGAGTATGGCGTGGTCAATGCACAAATTGTGCTGCGCGAACGGTTCGACTTGGACCTGCTGGTCGACCTGCTGGCGGGGACGCGCGTCTACCCGCCGTCGCTGACAGTGCTGACCAAGGTCGACCTCGCCAGCGAGGCACAGCTGGCGCAGGCACGGGAGCTCTGCCCCGACGCAATCGAAATCGCGCCGCCGACCGGCCAGGGACTCGAGGCATTGCGCAACGCGATTTACGCGCGGCTTGATTTTATATCGGTCTTCATGAAGCCGCAGGGGCAACCGGCGGACCTGGAAGAGCCGCTGGTGGTGCGGCGTGGCACAACCGTGGCGGAAATCTGCCAAGCGCTGCACCGCGACTTCCGCCGCAAGTTCCGCTACGCGCTGGTGTGGGGTGATTCAGCCAAGTTTCCCGGGCAAACCGTAGGGCTGGCACACGCGGTCGCTGACGGTGACTTGGTGAGCATCATTACCCACCGCTAGGCTTTCTGCAGCCGCTTGACGAGGTCAGCCTTCTTACCGGAGACAGGCAGGTCCTTCTTCTTCAGCTCCGCCTTGAGCTGAGCTGTGGTCATCGCGCCATAATCCGGCTTCGCCTTCTTCTTCGGTGCCGCCTTCTTCGCAGTGGGCTTTTTCGCGGCTTTCTTCGCCGCCGGTTTCACAACGGTCGAATCGCCCCGCCGGAACAGCCCCGCCACCTTTGACGCGCCGCTGCCGATGGCGGAACCTGTCGAGCGCGCGCCGCTGCCGATGGCGGAACCTGTCGAGCGCACGCCGCGGCCTACGGCCGAGCCGGCGCTGCGTGCTCCCCGGCCGACGGCGGAGGCTCCACTGCCGATTGCCCCTTTAGTGCGCGAGCCTGCACTGCGTGCACCGCCAGCGATGCGAGAGCCAATGCCGGGAGACGCGTCGCCTGACGGGGACGCTTCTTCGTCTGGCGCTTCCGCAGCCGCTTCTTCCGCTTCCGCGGCCGGCTTCTCCGGCTCGGGCGCTGCAGCTGCGCGCGGCTTGAACTTGATACCGGAGCGCGGCTTGAACCTGATTTCCTTCCCGGCGGCCGGTCTCTCCTTCGCCGATGCGTCGCCTGCCACTGACTTGGGCAGGTTGTCACCGAACCGCTCCTTGTAGCGCTCCTCCAGCGACTGCGAATCCTCCTCGAGCATGCTGTCGAGCCTGCGGTGGATGTCAACCAGCGGCTTCTCGCTGCGCTTCTGCCAGTCGGTCGGCTGTGCTGGCGCGATGCCAGCGGCCGGCTGGACCTGCGGCGGCGAGACCAGCTCCACCACGGGCTGCGCGGCAGGGGTGGCCGGGGCGGCCGACTCCATGTCCATCTCGATGACCATGTCGGGCTGGATGTCGGTCGGCGGCGATGCCAGCTCCACCACGGGCTGCGCGGCCGGGGCGGCCGGGACCGGCTCCAGCCGGGGCGGCCTGGCCCGCTTCTTCTTTTTCTTCTTCCTGCGTCCGAAGAGTCCCATGCTACCAGTATCGCTTGATTATCGTCAGCAGCCGCAGCCCCAGGTTGGCGAGCGTCGGCGACCTCAGCGCCTTGCCGTTGCGCTGGTTGCGGTGTGCCGGCAGTCCCCCACCAGCACCCTCGTCTGACGACACGCGAGCGCCATCGCCCGTTACATTAAAGGCTTTCACCATTCTGGTCCCAGCTCCGCTTACGTCGCACCAGCCGCCGCCGGTTGTAGGTCTTGATGATATCGCCCTTGGTGATGAGCCCCACCAGCAGCGTGGCGTCATGCGGTGAGACCACCGGCAGGTGGCTTATTTCCTTCTGCCCTAGCCGGTCGAGCGCCTGCGCCAGCGTATCATCGGGCGTAATTGTCAGCACCTCGCGCACGCAGTAGTCGCCGACAGCCAGATGGCGGTCGTGGTTGCGCACCGCGTTGTGCAGGTCGGTCCAGGTGATGATGCCGACCAGCTTTCCATCCTCGACGACCGGGAACGACATGTGCCCGGTATCCTCAACCTGCTGGATAGCGACTTCCAACGGGGTGTCAGGGGCAAAGGTCATCACCTCGCGAGTCATCGCCTCCCCGATGGTGAGCATGCGCATCAGGTCCTGCTCGGCACCTAGGTCGATATGGACGCCACGCTGCGCCAGCTTGGCGGTGTAAATCGAGTGTTCGGAGGTTACATAGCAGACCGCGTCCGCCACGACGCAAGCCAGCATCAGCGGCAGGATAATCTGGTAGTCGCCCGACATCTCGAACAGCAGCACGATAGCGGTGAGTGTCCCGCGCGTCGCCGCGGCGGTGAACGCCGCCATCCCCACCAACGCGTAAGCACCTGGCGGCGCGGTAAAGCCGAGCGGCGCGACCAGCAGCCCGAAGGCGGCGCCGAGCGCAGCGCCCAGAAACAGCGACGGCGTGAAGACGCCGCCGGAGCCGCCGCTGCCGATGGAAATGGAGGTCGCGAGCAGCTTGATGACGAACAGGGCCACCAGCAGCAGCGTCAGGTTTCCCAGCGCCAGTATCCCGTCGGGACCGCGCAGCCGCGTGGTGTCGGCCTGCCCCTGCAACATCCCATGGGTAACGTCAAAGCCGTTGCCCAGCACCTCGGGGAACGACAGTGCAATCGCCCCCACAGCGAGGCCGCCCAGCGCGGTCTGCGCCGGAAGTGGCACTCGCTGCAGCCCCGCCGCCAGCCGGTCGACGCTGAAAAGCAACTTTATGAAGCCAGTCGCTGCCAGCCCCGCCAGAACCCCCAGCACGAGGTAGAGCGGGTATTCCAGCGGCGACCGCAAGCTGTAGGGCGGCAAGCTGTCGAACGCCGTCAGGTCGCCCTTGAGGGTGCGCGCGACCGCGGTGGCGATGACTGACGCTACCACCAGCGGAATGAACGAACGGGTGCGGAACTCAGTCAGTATCAGCTCGATGGCAAAGATTACGCCCCCGAGCGGAGCGTTGAACGCCGTGGTCAGCGCCGCCGCGGCACCGCAGCCGACCATGGTGCGCGTCTCCTCGACGCTCAAGCCCGTGCGCTGTCCCACCTCCGAGCCAAAGGTGGAAGCCATCAGGATGAGCGGGCCGATGCGCCCCAGCGAAAAGCCGGTGCCGATGCAGGTCGCTGCCGCGGCGCCCTTGGCGAGCGCGACATGTGTGCTGAGCCGTGCCTGCTTCACCGCCACCGCTTCCATCACGACCGGGACGCCGTGACCCCGCGCCTCGTGAGCGTAGTACTTGATAATCAGTCCCGCCACCAGTCCGCCGGTGACAGGGACTAGCAGCGCCCAAATGCCCAAATCATGCGCAAGAAAGCCGCCGTCACGGTAGAAGAGCCACTGCACGCCGTCTATCAGCTGCAGGAAGAGCCACGCCAAGCACGCCACAGCCGCGCCCGTAAAGCCAGCCAGCACGTTGAGCCGGAACATCGGCGAGGCTGCCACGCTGCGCAGTCGCTCGGGCGGCGTCGAGATGTTCATTGGGTAAGCACCTCCACGCCGCCACTGGTGAGCAGTAGCGTATGCTCCGCCTGCGTGACCATGCCATGGCCCAGTTCGTCAAGGACCGGATAGTACGCCACGGAGCCCGCGCGCAGCAGCCTCTGCAGCGGCTGATGCAGGTCATCGCTGAACGCGTGCAGCCAGCGCTCGGCGAAGGGAAGCCCGTGGAACTCGCTTCGAATTCGCTCTAGCAACTCCGCCGCTTCCGAATCGCGCACGCGGCCCGGCCGCGCAAGGTGGTAGATGTTGGAATTCCGCTTGCCGCCGACGCGACCGGCGCCGTTGGTCGCGAACGGCTCGACCGCGATGACATCATCCTTGCGCAGCACCGAGCCGCGATGGCCACTAACGCTGGGAATCGAGAGGCCACAGTGCAGGTCATAGCGCTTGATGCCGTGGCCGGTCAGGTTAGCGACCGGGCGCAGTCCATACGACTCGATAGTCTCCTGTACAGCGCTGCCGAGTAACGCAGTATTGACGCCTGGCGCAGCCATCTCAATCACCCGTTGCAGCGCCTGCCGCGCGGCGTCGCGCATTTCGTCATGCCGCGAACCAGCAATTTCGACGGTGAGCGCATTGTCGCCGATGTACCCCTCAACCTCGACCCCCACGTCCAGCTTCACCAGCGCGCCCGCGCTGAAGCGGCGGCTGGTGCGTGACGACGGCGTCCAGTGCGCCGCCTCCTCATCGGTGGCGATGTTGACCGGGAACGCGAGGCCACCGCCGCCCCGGTGCACGTAAGCCTCGATTTTCTCGACCGTCACCAACACGTCGGCACCTTCGCTGATTAACGAACGGCCGTACTGCAACGCATCACGCGCCAGTTCGCCCGCCTGCCGCCACTGCGCGAGTTCCTCAGCCTGCAAGCGACGCCTCCAGCTCTGCGGCGGAGATCGCACCTTTGCGCAGCACCTCACAGTCCCCGGCCGCGTGGATGACCACGACGGTCGACGCGACGCCTTGCGGGACCGCCCCGTCGAGGTAGCGCACGCTGTCGCCCAGGGCCCCGCGCGCCTCCGCCAGCGTAGTGGCCGGCGGCGCGCCGTGTCGGTTGGCGCTGGTCGTAATAACCGGCAAGCCATCTGCCAGCGCCCGCGCAACGGGGTGGTCGGGAACGCGCAGGCCGATGGTTCCATCGCGGCCGACGCCGGTTGGCAGCTCGCGCGCGGCGGGCAGCACCAGCGTCAGTGATCCCGGCAGCCAGCGTGCGGCAAGCCGCTCCGCCGTCGGCGAACGCTCGCCCAGCACCCAGAGCTGCTCCACCGCGCCGACCATCACGCTGAGCCCATCCGAAGAGCGGTCTTTAAGGCGCAGCAATCGCGCGACGGCCACGCTATCAAGCGCGCTGCAGCCGAGTCCCCAAAGCGTGTCGGTCGGATATACGAGCAGTCCTCCGCTGCGCAAATGCGCCCGCGCCGCCTCGATTTCCACGCCCCGCCAGCAGCGGCCGCCAAAACCGTTTGCGGCTCAGCGCTGCTTGAGCGGGACGTAGGTGCGGTCCGCCTTGCCGACGTAGCGCGCACGCGGTCGAATCAGCCGGTTGTCGCCATACTGCTCGAGCACGTGCGCGGTCCAGCCGGCGACCCGCGACATCGCGAAGAGCGGCGTGAACAGGTCGGTCGGGATGTCGAGCCCGTAGAGCAGTGTCGCCGAGTAGAAGTCGACATTGGTGATGAGCGGCTTGGCCGCCTTGACTGCCTGTTCGATGGCGACACTGGTGTCGAACAGCGTCATGTCACCCCGCTCCTCCCACAACGCGCGCGACGCCGCCTTCAGGTACGGCGCGCGGGGGTCGTCCACCTTGTAGACCCGGTGGCCGAAGCCCATGATGCGCTGCTTCGCCGCAAGCTTCTCCGCCACCCATGCCTCCGCTGCAGCGGGGGAGGCGACCCGGATAATCATCTCCATCGCCTTCTCGTTGGCTCCACCGTGCAGCGGGCCGCTGAGCGTTCCCACCGAGGAGGTGATGGCCGAGTGCAGGTTCGCCATCGTGCCGGCTGTGACGCGCCCCGAGAAGGTGGAGGCGTTGAAGCCGTGGTCGGCAAGCAGGATGAGGTAAAGGTCCAGCGCCTCAGCCTGCGTTTCGCTCGGCTCCCTGCCGAGCAGCATCCGCAGGAAATCGGCGGCGTGCCCCATCTCCGGGTCGGCCTCGAGCGGCTCCTGCTCTTCGCGCAGCCGATGAATCATCGCCACCGCGGTCGCGACCTGCCCAACCAGCCGCAGCGCCTTGGGGGGCAGCTCTTTCAGCGCCACGTTAGGCTCGTAGTGGCCCAACGCCGAGACAACGGTGCGCAGCGTGCTCATCGGCGAGGTGCGGCCGGCGAGCCGCTCGATGACCTGCTTCACCTCGAGTGGCAATACCCGCGCCGCACCGATGCGAGCGCGCATGTCGGCCAGCCGTTCCGCCGAGGGCAGTTCGCGGTCGTAGAGCAGGCAGACAACCTCCTCGAAGCTGGAACTGGCAGCCAGATCGTCAATCGAATAACCGCAATACTTCAGGATGCCCTTCTCGCCGTCGATGAAGCTGAGCGTCGTGTCGGCTGCGACGATACCTGCCAGTCCCTTAGTCGGTTGGGGGAGTGCCGTGCTCGCTTCGCTACGTGATGTCACAACCGGCACAAGACAGAGCAATATTTAGTGTTTGCCGAATCAGGGGCGATAATTGGTTACCCTGACGCCCAGGTCGCCCTTGATAGCGGGGCGCTGCAACACCTCTTCCAGCTTGGCATCAAACGCTGCCTCTAGGTCCAGGTCCATCGCGATGGCATGGCCGAGGGTCAGGATGAGCAGGTCGGCCAGCTCCTCCGCCCGATCAGCCTGCGGCTTGCCTTTCGTAATACACTCGGCCAGCTCGCCGACTTCCTCCATTGTCAGCAGCAGCCGGTACGCCATGTCGTGGCCGTTGTTCTCCGCAAACTTGTGCTTCTCGTGGAAGGCGCGCACGCGGTCGAGCATATGTGCAAAGCTTTGCGACATGGTGCCTCAGCACCGCCGCCGTCTAGTCCTTTTCGGCCACTTTCGCCGCGAGTGCCGCGCATGCCAGGAAGTCCTCGGCCGCTTCGCGCAGGCTCCCGACACTCCCGGCGGAAATTCGCGCCTCGAGCGTTGCGCCTTTGCGCCTCAGTGTAACCCAGCCAGCGTTGTCGGGGCCGGTGGCGGTGGCGACCGCCTCTGCCACGGCGGCGGAAGGGAAGCGCAGCGTCAGCGCCAGCCGCTGCTGTTGCGCGCTGCGTAGCGCCTTCTGCGCGCCGCTGCCGTACTGCGCCGCCTTTTTCGGTCGCTGCACAATTGCCATTGGCAGTCCCAGCCAGGCAGCTGCGGCGCGCAATGGCGCCTTGCCGGGCGCGGTGATGCGCTCCGCCTGCGGAAACGCTTCGGCGGCGGTGATGACCTTGCCATCCAAGAACGGGCACGCCACCTCGCGGCCGAAGTGGCGCGCAAGCACCTGTTCGCGCTGCGGCAGCCGCGCCTGCAACTCCGCCACCTCCGCGGCCAAATCAGGAGCCGCTCCGTCGCGCCGGAAACGGTCGTAGCCACCGAAAAGCTCGTCAGCACCCTGCCCGCAGAGAAGTAGTGGGTGGGTCGCCTCGCGGGCGACCAGCCAAAACGGCAGCAGGAATTCCACCTCCTGCCAGGAGAGCGCGACAGTGGCTGCCAGTTCGCGCCCCGCAGCCACCATCTGCGCAGGGGAAATCTCAAGACGACACATATTTAAATCTAGCAGCCCTGCCGACTCCTCCGCTGCGGCCAAGTCGTGCACACCCGGTGTGCCAGCCGCCAGCAACTCCACTTCCGCGTGGCGTGACGCCAGCATGGCGACCAGCGATGAGTCGACGCCGCCCGAAAAGGCGACCGTCACTGGCCCGTCCACGGCATCGGCTACCGCAGCTTCGAGCGCATCGGCTAGCTGCGCGATACTCGCGTCGCCCACGTCAGCCGAGCAGCGAACTGGCGCGCAGGAATTTTTCAAGCGCCTTCAGCGCCCGTTTCACGCCCGCCTCGCTGCCGACGTCGGTCACTACGACGATTCCGGACCGGAACAGGACGAAGCTCGCTGCGGGGTCGTCCAGTCTCAGCACCAGTCCACTGAAGCGAGCTGGGTCGTACTCGGCCCCCGGCAGGACTGCCGCGATAGTGCCAAGGTCGAGCGTGACGCCGAGGTCGCAGCGGGCGACCAGGTTCTCCAGCTTGACGCCCTTGCGCAGGCTTACCTTGGGGTCCAGGGCCTTAACGGCATTACGGAGTTGCGAGACCGCCTCCCGGCCTGTGGACAGGTCCTCGACTCCCGTAACGTAGAGCTTGCCGTTGCCGAACACCACCCCGGTGCGGCCGCCAGCCCCGTCGCCGTCCAGGTCGACCACCACCGAGGGGGTGCGCCCACCAGCGTAGTGTGCATGCTCCAGCTCGCTCCCGAGTCGCACCAGTTCGACATCCTTGCCGAGGCTCGAGGACGCGATAACGTTCTCCACCTGCAGCGCAACCATCCGGCGGCGAGACCTGCTACCGCTTTAAGAGATTGGCGCTACGGGAACTCGTCGAACGGATACGGCTCCGGTTCCCGCCTGCCGAGCAGGATTTGCAGCTCCGGTACCGTCAGCAGCGGGATGCTCCAGGTGGGGCCATCCTCGATAGCCACTCGCGGGCAGGCAGTAATCACCGCCGCGCCGACGCCGAGGCCCGCCAGCTGGCCCTCGGACTGGTGGATTCCGCCGATGAGCAGGGATTCGCGGCCTGAGTCGCGCAGTTCCCCTGCAAGCCGCTCTGCCAGCGCCAGCCGCTCCTGCCCGATTTGCGTCGAGAACATCACCGCCCAGCGATGGGCCCTGCCCGCCGCGGAAATCGCCGCGTAGCGCTGCCGCAGGAAGCGGTCGGCCTTCGCCTCGGTAACCGCACCGCTGTGCGGGTCAAGGCACGCCACCGGCTTGCCGGTCGCCAAGGCAACGGTTAGCGGGTGGAAGACGCCGGTGCCGAGATAGAGATAGCCCGGGACGTCGAGCGTGCGCGCCGCCGCCGAGCTGCAGCCAAGCAGCTGTCCTGGCGCCGCCAGCCGCGGGCCGCCCTCGCCCACCACCGGCGCGAAGCCCGCCTCCGCCAGGCGAGTCTGCAGCTCCTCGAGCAGCTGCAGGTGCTGCGCAGTCGTGACGACGCCAATGCTCTCCGGCAGCAGCTCGTGCAGTCGCGTGACGGCCTTGCGGGGCAGCTCCAACGCGCCGGTGTGCTGCACCGGGACGAAGTGCACCGGTACCGCGTAGCAGTCGGCATGATACGGCATCGGCAGGTGGCCCAGATGCACCAGCGCGTCGACGCCCACTTCCGAGAGCGGACGGTCGGCAAGGTCGCAGGCGCCGAAGGTGGGCTCGCCCCACAGCAGCACCTCTGCGCCACTCAGCTGCGCCAGCCGCGCCATGATGTCAGGCGCGCGCGGGCGCAGCCCCTCTGGCACCTGGAGGCCAACACGCTTTGCGCCGGCCAGGTGCGGCGCCAGCGCGTCGATGCCGCTCTCCCAGTCAAAGCGAGGCTCAGCCATCCGGGATTTCCTCCTCGATTACCAGCGGCCCCATGTAGCCACATTTCTGGCAGCGGTATTTACTGCCGGTGACCAGCCCCGCCTCGTAGTCGATATCGGTCGAGCCGCAGTCGGGGCAGCGCAGCAGCCTCATTTCCCCGGCTCCAGCCGCAGCAGCCCCAGTTCAAGCATGTGCTGCAGCCACTTCTGCACCCGTTCGGGCGCTGGCGCCGCCTCCTCGCCGAACTCCGCCGCAAGCGCCGCGACCAGTCCGGCGACGGTGTGCGTGCCGTCGCACTTCAGCCACAGGAAGGTGGTGAAGCGGTCGAGCGGCCGTCGCAACTCCCCCGGCCCGCCAATGCGATCGCGCACCCATCCCTCGAGCCGCGAGAACTGCTTGGCATGGGTGATTACCGCCACACCATCCTCCAGCTCCCAGCTCGCGCTCTCCTCGTTGCGTACCGGCCGCGCGCGCAGGACGTCCTCGTTCACACCTTCTCCAGCGCCACCAGCAGCATCATCGCCAGTGCGCAGCCGCCCGACGCAGCAGCCCAGCGCAGAGTCCGCTCGCGATCACGCCAGGCGTACCGCGCCACCCACGCAGTCCAGCCGGTCGCCAGCGTCGCCAGCAGCAACGCACCGAACAGCAATTGCCAGGAATCCATGGAACGTCATGCGGGCGCAGCAAAAAATGGTAGCCCCGCCCGGATTCGAACCAGGGTCACGTGGTCCAGAGCCACGTATGATGGACCTCTACACTACGGGGCTACGGCCGCGGCACGCCTGTGATGGGGATTTACCCTTTGTGCCGTTTATTCCCGGACGGGCTGACCTTCAATTAGTGCAGGTCTTGGCGTAGTGGCCTTCACCGCCGCACTTGCTACAGCGCGCTTTCTGCCCTTTCCTGCGCCCGCGACCGCTTGCCCTCACCTGCTTCGCCTCGAGCGAGCCGACAGCGGAAACCTCCGGGTCGCTTTCCTCGCTGGGCTCGCCCAGGTCGACGACGACAGGCTCCGCCATTTCCGGCACTTCTGCCTCCGTCTCCGGTACGGGCTGCGGCTCGATGACGGGCGACGCGACGGGCAGTTCATCAATCATCTCCGCCTCAAACACCGCCGGATCGGCCAAGTCTAGCGGTGCTACCGGCTCCGCCTCGACCGCCGCCGACTGCACCTCCGCTGGTTCCGACTCGAGCAGTTCTGCTGCCTCCACTACTGCCTCGACCGGCTCCGGCTCCGCAGTCACTGACTCAACCGCAGGTTCCTCCACTCGCTCTGGTTCAGTGTCCGCCGCCTCCGGAGCGGGTTCAGCCTCCACGACTTGCGGCGCGTCGGGCATCGCTTCGACCACCTCGCCCACCTCGTCAAGCAGTTTCACGAACGACGAGAGCAGCGGGCGCTGCGAGCCATCCTCGAACTCGACCTCCAGCCGCCAGTGTTCGTCCTTGGAGCGGCTTTCACGTACCGTCCCGCTGCCAAAGAACGCGTGGCTGACGCGGCAGCCGGGCGGGAAGGGATTGTCCGGCGCTGCGGCGGGTTCGACCAGCGCGGGTTCCGCCTCGTCAGCCTCCGCTTCACCATCGGGTACCTCATCTACCTGAGCGGCACCCGCATCATCCTCCACCGGCACTGCCACTGCTTCCTCTTCCGCCGCCGCTTCCGCCTCCAGTGGCGTCTCTTCCTCAGGTTCCGGCTCCACTTCGACAGCTTCCACAGCAACTAGCGCCTCATCCTCCTCAGCGGAAACCTCGGGTGTACCATACTCGCCGGGGCTGTAGGCATCTTCCTCGCCACCTTCCAGGAAGTGGCTCAGGATACTGCGCTCGCCGGTGCTGAAGTCGACCCGTACCGACCACTGCTGGCCCGTCATGACGCACTCCCGTACAGTACCGCTGCCGTACACCGCGTGCCCCACTACCTCACCCGTCACGAATGGAGCGTCGGAAGGAGCGTACGGCAGCACTTCTGGTTCGGACTCCAATGGCGGCTCCAGTTCTTCCGCTTTGTCATCATCAGGCTCCGGAACTACAGCCCCTTTGTCATCCAGCTTGGATGCGGCTTCCGCAAGCTCGTTGGTGCTCGCCGGAAAGAGCACCGAGTCGCCGCCCCAGAATTTCCAGAAGGGGCGCTCTGTGCCCGCAGGCGTTGCGTCGGTGGCGGCCGTTCCAGCCTCAACCAGGGAGGCTTCGACCACAGCGATAGGAGCTGCTTCTGCGTCAACCACCTCAGCGTCTATGTCCGCCTCCATATCAACAGCATCCACCTCCGCGACCTCCGCTTCCGCAGTATCTGTCGCTTCTTCGTCGTTCAGCCCTGCGGCTTCATCGTCCACCTCGGCCGGCTCCTCGGTAATCACCGGCTCGATGTCAACCACTGCAATAGAGGGTTCTCTGACGACCGGCTCGGCCGCAACAGCCTCGACCAAGGACGGCTCGGCGTCCCCACCGCCGACGACATCTATCCCGACCAGTCCCGGCGTGGCAGGAGTTTCCGCAACTTTCTCGACTGCCGGGAGCGAGCGCATCTCCTCCTCGAAGTCAAGCTCTTCCAGCGGTGCGTCATCGAGCGCCTGCGACCAGACCGAGCAAACGCGCGCGACCGGCTCGTTGATGCGCAGGCAGGTGACGCAGATGTTCTGGTTCTCAGGCTGCCAGATGCAGGGCTGGCGTGGCAGGTTGTCGAGGAATTCGCGGATGCTGCCGTATCGCTGGGGTTGCGCCATCCTTGCCTGCCCTGTCGCCGCCGCCAGCACCTTCTGGCAGGGTGTCACCAGTACAGCGCGTGGGACGGGCTGCGGGCATGTCCTGACGTGTATAAAGTCGCTCCCCCGGAGCAGTTGTTAATACTGGGCAGGGCTCCTACCGCCCGATGCAGGAGCTATCCGAGCGGGGCTTCGCCGTCGCGGTCGCGCTGTTGCTCGCTGGAAGCGGGTACTGGGTTGCGACGCATGAGCGCGAAACGGAACCGTTTCCAGGAGGCCCGGGAGGCGGCGCTGGCGGCTACATCATCTGGGGCGAGCCGGTCTGGCTGCCGCGCGCGCCGGGGTGCGTTGACGAGGACAACGGCCAGCTCTATCCGGAATTCGCCATCGGCTATGAGCCGAGCCTGGCGGTCGACGCCGAGGGCAACATGTTCTACACTGCGCACAAGGACCTGCGCTGGTCCGGTCCCAACGGCGGACCGGGCGGCGGCGAGGGCGGCCTTCCCGGAGCAGGACCGTTCGTCTGCAACTTCCCCTGGCCAGGCGGGTCGCAGACCTCGTGGGACTACTACGCCTCCTGGTTCTTCGTCTCGCAGGACGGCGGCGAGACCTGGGGGCCGCCCGGTGACTGGGGAGTGGCTGATATCGGCTCGGAATATCCCGGCGACGAGGGTGACATCGGCATCGACGCCAACGGACGGATCTACTTCGTAGACACGACGCTCGAGGACAACTGGCTCCATGTCTGGGACGACGGCGGCAATTCGCACGCCAACAGCCAGCGGCTGCAATCCACTACCGCCGACGACCGGCCGTGGGTGACGGCGCACGGCGACGGCGTCGTGCACTACCTCGGTAACAACGGCGTCTCGGTGCCGGGCATCCCGCTCACCGACGGGACCAGCGGCGTTGGCCGCTACTGGTACTACCGCGGCACGACCGTCGGCGACCAGATAATCTTTGATCAGGGACGGGTCATCGAGGGGGGCTGGGCGCACATCGCCGCTGAGACCGCGGGGCCACACGTCTATATCGTGCAGGAGGCCAACAACGGCGGCAGCGGCGGTGTCAAGGTATGGGTCTCCGACGACTGGGGTGCCAACTGGGCCGAGCCGGTCATCGTCGGCCCCCTGGAGGGCTCACACCCCGAAGGTTACCCCTGGATAGCGGCGGGCGAGAACGGCACCGTAATGGTCACCTGGCAGGAGTCGCCGGAGGGTGGCCGCGCGCCCGGGACGCTCTACCTCAGCCGCAGCGACGACTACGGCGTCACGTGGGAATACTGGGACGTCACCCCGCGCGAGGCGGTCTTCCTCTACCCCACCATCGACCTCGGCGCCGAAAACCGGCTCGGCTTCGCCTACTACGCCAATGAGGGCAACGGCACCCACGGCGAACATACCGCCGGCGACCAGTGGTACCTCTATGGCGCGATTGCCGACGACCTACAGAAGAACGAAACGCTTGAGTTCCTCAAGGCCGACCCGCAGGTGCTGCACACTTCCAGTGAAGCGGAAGCTGCGGCTGATGACCTGCACCCGCTGCACGATTTCTTCGAAGTCGTGGTGGCACCGGACGGGAGCCTCAACATAGCCTACCAGTACAACATCGGTGACCACCCCTGGGAAGCTAACGAGGAACAGCGCTACCTGATGTTCATCAGGGGCGAGCTGGCCTAGAACGGCCTCAGGCTGCGTAGCAGCCGCCACTCGGCGGGACCGAGCGCCCCCGTCAGGCGACCCGCTAGCGCGAATGCAACACTATAGGCGGCAATTGCCACGGCAATCACTGTCGCGCCCGCAAAGGGTGCCGCCGCCTGCCACGCTACCGCGCCCGCCAGTGCCGACGAGGCGAGGATGGCGGCGAGTGTGCGCCAGCCGTAGGCCGCCCCGGCGGCGACGCCCAGCTCGCGGTTGGAACGGTGCAATATCGCGAGAGCCGAAATCCAGCTCACGGTGACGGTCGCAACCGGTAGCGCCAGCAGCCCCAGCCCCGAGCGGGCGAGCAGCAGCAGGCTCAGCCCCAGGTTCAGCAACCCGACCGCCAGCGCGAGCCGGAACAGGAAGCGCGTACGACCTGCCGCCATCAGCACTTCGCCGGAGCCGAAGGGGCGGTTGAAGAGCAGCAGCAGGTAGATGGTGAATATGGGTACTGCCCCGGCGTAGGCAGAGGTGAACATCAACTCGATGAGGGGGCGCGCGATAATGGCCATCAGCGTCGCGAGCGGAAAGTAGACCAGCGCCATCCGTGACGCCATGCGACTGCGCAAGCGCTGCATCGTGGCCAGGTCGCCCTTGTGGTGGGCGGCGGAGAGGCGCGGGATGACCACCTGCACCACCGACTGCGTGGTCCAGTTGAAGACCGGTGCCCAGAGCGCGCCGATGTAGTAGACCGCAAAGGCCCCGACCGGGAAGAACAGTCCTACAAGGTACTTATCGATGTTGAGGTTGAGGATACCGACCATCGCCATCATCCCCACTGGAACGCCGTACGCCAGCTGCTCGCGTACGAACGGCCGTCCACCGCTGTGCGCCAGATAGCGGCGCCAGGCGTAGCCCAGCGAGACTGCCGCCTTGATGGTCGCCGCGACCGTAATCCCCCAGAGAATGCCCCACACATCGGGCCGCAGCCACACCGCAGCCGGCATCACTACCACGTCCACGATGACGAAACCGATCATTGAGAGTGCCGAGGCGCGCTCGCGCCCCTCGACCACCAGCAGGTTCTGTAGCGGCGCCACCAGCAGCATCAGCGCCGTGTAGAGCCCCAGCAGGCCAAGGTAGGGCTGCAGAGGGTGGTCCGTGAGCAGAAGCTGCGCGCCCAGCCCCAGCACAATCGCCAGCAGCCCCGTCATCGCCAGCAGTGCCACCGACTGTCGCAGGAGCTGCGCGTGGCCGCCGGGGCCGAGCCGCGGGAAGAAGTAGGAGAGCGAGCGCGGAACCCCCAGCAGCAGGAACGCCTGCGCCGTGGCGTAGAGCAGCACCAACTGCTGGTAACTGCCATACTCGTCCTGCGCCAGCAGCCGTACCAGCACCACTGGAATTACCAAGCTCAGTCCGAAGGCGGCCGCGCGCCCGTAGACCAGCAGCACCGCTCGCTGTGCGAGGGACATCGTGGCGGGACCGGGAGGGCGGTTTAAATCAGGCCAGCAGCCGCGCGTAGAGCTCAGGCAGCTTGTCCTGTCGTGCATCCCAGGTGAATAGTTTTCGTGCGATGTGCTGACCCTTCGAGGCCATTGTTGCCAGGTCATCCCGGGACAGCAGCTCCCGCATGCCAGCCGCCACGGCCGCGGGATTCGTGGAATCTACTGACTGGCCGGCGGCAGACAACGCAATCAGGCGGTCCAGCAGTGGTCCCCGTGCCGAAAGGACGGGGAGTCCCATAATCAGGTACTCGAAAATCTTGGTCGGCAGTCCCTTCAGATACCGCTCGGTGGGCTGGAGCAGGGACAACCCCAGGCTAGCCTGCGACACCACCCCGGCCAGTTCCCGGTGGTCTACCCACCCGAGCCACTCCACCTGCAAGTCATGCTCCCGGTCGAACGCACGGCATTTCTGTTCCAGATTATCATCATAGAATCCACCGGCAATCATCAGTCGGACGTCAAGCGACTTCCGGAGCAGGCGCAACGCCTCCAGCATCACCAAGATACCACGGCGCTCGGTCAGGCTGCCGACATAGAGCATCACCGGGGGGCCGTCCGGTCTGGAACTGGAAAGTGATGGAAAGTTCGCCAGGCGTGGATAGTTGGGCAGGACCAGAATCCGGCCATATCTGGCAAGCCGGCGGCCAAGCCTGTTGTCAACCGTGACAATGGCGCTGGCACGAGGCGCAGCCACTTCCAGTGCCAGCGCCGTTAGTTGCGCCGCCAGCGGCCCCTGCAGCTCTCGCTTCATCGGCACCAGGTACTCGTGGCAGTCCCACACCACCGGCTTTCCGGTCAGCGGTCGCAGCAATAGCGCGTAGAGCAGTGGGTCCAGCTCGTGGCAGTGGAACGCATCGTAGCGCCCGCGCAGCGCCAGCCGTA
>JAKURS010000140.1 GCA_022449705.1 Candidatus Poseidoniia archaeon
ATGGCCACCTGAACTTCAGGTAGATTATGAGCCCGAGCCTCCGCGTGGCGCAATAGGACGGTCACGATAACCACTTTAACATAGAGCTTAGTAGTCAATTATGGAGAGGCGCCTGGATTACTATCTCGAGCGGCTGGTAAGCGAGGAGCAGCAGACGTTCTACCGAGCGATTCACGACTTCGTCGATGAGTCTATCGCGCCACGCTGGCTGGAGTGGGAGCGAGGCCACCAGCTGATTCCGGATGACGCCATCGCGCAGATGGCGGAAATGGGGCTGTTCGGCGTCACCGTCTCCGAGGATTACGGCGGGCAGGGCGGCTCGCATCTGGACCTGCTGCTGATGGGGCTTGCACTGGGCTATCTTTCGCAGTCGCTCGCGATTACGCCGGGCGCGGCGCTCTCGCTGGGCGCGAAGCCGCTGCAGCTCTGTGGCACGGAGGCACAGAAGGCGGCGCACCTGTCCGACCTGGCGGCCGGCAAGCGCATGTTCGTCTTCGGCCTCTCCGAACCGGGGCGCGGTACCGACGCCGCCAATCCCGAGGTCACAGCGACGCGCGACGGTGACGGCTGGGTCATTCGGGGTGAGAAGTGCTGGTCAACCAATGCCAAGTGGGCATCGCACGTCATAGTCCACGCGCTGACCGACCCCGAGGGGGAGCCGGGCCACCGCTCCAGCTGCTTCATCGTCCCGATGGATGCTGACGGCGTCCACTACCAGGAGATGGCGGGCAAGGACCTGTGGGAGCAGACCTCGACCGGCTCAATCATGCTCGACGGCGTGCGCGTTTCCGAGGACGACCTGCTGGGAGACCTCAACGAAGGCTTCCGGGTGATGATGACTTCGCTCAACGGCGGCCGCCTCTTCATCGCCGCGCTTTCGCTGGCTTCTCTGGCATGCGCGCTCGACAAGGTGCGCGAATACGCGCAGGAGCGTGAAATCATGGGCGGGCCACTGGGCCGCTACCAGCGCGTGCAGGACGTCGTGCTCGACATGGACATCGCGCTCGAGCAGGGGCTGACCTGGCTTGTCGACCTGTGCCAGCGCTACGACGCCGGCACGCTCGACCGCGAGTCGGCCGCTAAAGTTAAGATTGAGTGCTCGCGCCGCGCCAGCGACCTGCTGACGCTGGCGATGGAGGTGTGCGGCGGCGTTGCCTGCTTCGACGAGTTTGGCCTCTCGCGCCACCATCGCGACCTCTTCGTCTGCCGCGTCGGCGAAGGATCCAACTTCGCGCTCAAAGGCTTCGCGACGCGCCCGCTGATGCCGAGCATTACGCTGGACTAGGGGCGAAAATTCCAGCAAACTGTTATGACGCCCCCTTCGCTGGACTCGACCATGCGATTCCGTGGACGGATTGCGCAGCTGCTGATTGTCTGCCTTCTCGTCTCGGCAGGTGGCCTCTCTGGCTGTCTCCAGGACCCCCCGCCACCGCCACCTCCACCTGAGGAGCCTTCCCTTCCAGACGGGGTCTTCGTCACCGGGCCAGATGGTCTAGGCGTCGATGAAGAACTCCTGCCCCTCAGTTTCGTATTCAGCGATGTAGGCGAAAACGGGGCCGAACCCAGTATAGGAGTTACCTCGAGTGGTTGTATATTTTTCATAGCAT
>JAKURS010000141.1 GCA_022449705.1 Candidatus Poseidoniia archaeon
CAACGGCCTGCAGGAGTCCAGCTTCATCGTCTCGCAGGACTCGCTCGAGCGGGTCTGGCTCAACCTGCCGCCGCAGGCGAGTATCAAGGACGTCAGCCCCAGCCCTGCCATCAAGGGCGAGCTGCGCGATCCGGTCGACGGGGCAACGCTGGCGTGGTGGCCGCTGGACGAAGGGAGCGGCACCGCGGTTTTCGACGTGAGCGGCAACGGCCACGACCTGACCCTCGGGCTGACCCCGTCCTGGGCTGCGGGCCATGACGGCAGCGCGGTCCTGTTTGACGGCCAGTACGTCTACCTCGCCGGGCCGCGGCTCAGCCTGGCCATGATGACCATCGAGCTCTGGTTCAACACCACCGGCGCCAACGGCACGCTGCTCTCGGACCGGGAGGGCGGCGACAGCAGCTGGAACCACCACCTCTACTTCGTCGAGGGCGAGCCGCGCTTTTCGCACACCCAGGGCGGCACGCCAATATTGCTCGCCGCCGGGGCGCAGTTCAACGACGGCGCGTGGCACCACTTGGCGGTCGTCCGCAGCAGCGAGCAAACCAGCCTGTGGGTCGACGGGGTACTGCGAACCTCGACCACTTTCGGGGCGCCCGACCTCTCTCAGGGCGACACCTGGCTCGGCATGTTACCTGGCGGGGGCGCCGCGTACGCCGGGCTGCTTGATTCGGTGCGCCTCTCGACTATCGCACGCCATTCCGGGGATTTCCTCATCGGGGGCGGGACGGTCGTCTTCCAAGGGCAGGCAAGCGACCCCGACGGCGAGTTCGTAAGCTGGAGCTGGTACTCATCACAGGACGGGCTCCTGGGCCAGGGCGCGCGCCTTGAAATCGGGATCGACAGCCTGAGCCCCGGCAGCCACTCCATCACGCTGCAGGTCAGCGACAGCAACGGCAGCACCTCGCCGGCGAGCACCAGCCTGGTCGTGATGCAGCGGCCCGGCGCGGTCATCCTGGAAGCGCCGTCGCTGGTGCAGGAGGGCGCGCTGGCCAGCCTCGCCGGCGAGGCGACCGGCGGGATGTCCATCAACGCCTGGGAATGGCGGTCCGACCGCGACGGGCTGCTCGGCAGCGCGGCCGCGATCCAGCTCTCCACGCTCTCGAACGGCACGCACAACCTGGTGCTGCGGGTGCAGGCGTCCAACGGGCTCTGGAGCGAGAACGCCACCGCCCAGCTGCTGGTCAACGGCCGGCCGCGACTCTACGACCTCGCGCTCTCCGCGCTCACGCTCAACCGGACCGGCTCGCTCACGCTGGAGGCGGCCGCGCTCGACGACGTTGACTCGGGCGAACAGCTGCTCCTGAACGCCAGCTACCAACTCGACGGCACGGGCAGCTGGGAGACCGGATATCTCTCGCCGCCCGCCTGGGAGGCGGGGCGGGTGGTCTTCACTTTCGCCCCCGACCTGGACGCCAGCCCCGGCAGCTACGAGTTCCGGGTCGGGGCGCTGGATTCGAGCGGCGGCGCCTCGGGCTGGCTGGCGCTGCCGCAGCTGGTCGAGCTGGTCAACCTGCCGCCGCAGGTTTCCGCTTCGCAGACGCC
>JAKURS010000015.1 GCA_022449705.1 Candidatus Poseidoniia archaeon
ACGCGGCATTCGCCGGCGCGAACTGGTGCCTGCTTGTCGGCAGCAAGCCGCGCGGCCCCGGTATGGAGCGGGCCGACCTGCTGCAGGAGAATGGCCGCATCTTCGTTGGCCAGGGGCAGAGCATTGACGCGCACACGGCCGACGACTGCCGCATCGTCGTGGTCGGGAATCCATGCAATACCAACTGCATGATTGCCGCCGTACAGGGCTCGCGGCTCGGGCCGGAGCGCTACACGGCCATGATGCGGCTCGACCAGAACCGCGCCACGGCGCTGCTGGCGCAGAAGGCGGGCGTTGCCGTCGGGGACGTGAGCGACGTGGTGGTCTATGGCAACCACAGCTCCACTATGTATCCCGACGCTGCCAACGCACGCATTGCCGGCCTGCCTGCGCCCGAGGTGGTTGCCGATGGTGACTGGCTGCGCGGCGAGTTCCTCGAGACCGTAGGCCAGCGCGGTGCCGCAATCATTGCCGCGCGCGGCCTCTCGAGCGCCGCCTCGGCCGCCAATGCGCTGATTGACAACGTCCAGGCACTCAACACGCCGGGTGATACGGTCCACGGTCTGGCGGTCTGCTCCCACGGCGAGTACGGGATGCCGCAGGGTGTCTGGGCCGGACTTCCAGTACGCACCACCGCCCCGGGCGTCTTCGCAGTCTTCGAAGGTATTGAGCACGACGCTTTTGCCCGCGACGCGCTGGAGAAAACGGGCGCTGAGCTGGCGCACGAGCGCGAGCTTGTGGCTGATTTTCTTTAAATATCCGTCGTTGGGAATACGGAGTCAAGCCCGGCGTAGTCTCCGTACTGCGCGAAGTTGGTGTTGAAGAGCTGCGCCAGTTCGGCTGCCTTGGCGTCATAGGCGTCACCGTCAGCCCAGGTAGCGCGAGGGTCGAGCAGCTCCGAAGCTACGCCCGGCACTGCCTGCGGTACCAGCACCCGGAAGACTGGATGCGGCGTAAACTCGGTGTCGTTGAGTTCACCACCCAGGATTGCGGTGAGCATGCGTCGCGTATCAGCCAGTTTCATGCGATGTCCGATTCCGTATGGTCCGCCGGTCCAGCCGGTATTCACGAGCCACGCCCGCGAACCATGCCGTTCCAGCTTCTCGCCGAGCAGGCTGGCATAGACCGTGGGACGCTGCGGCATGAAGGGGGCACCGAAGCAGGTCGAGAAAGTGGCGGTTGGCTCTGTGACGCCGCGCTCGGTACCGGCGACTTTGGCGGTGTAGCCGCTCAGGAAGTGATACATCGCCATTTCGGGCGTCAGCTTCGCTACCGGCGGCAGTACGCCGAACGCGTCGCAGGTGAGGAAAATCACGTTGGGTGGATGTCCTCCCTTCCCGGATGGCTCGGAGTTGGCGATGTGCTCCAGCGGGTAGGAGACACGGGTGTTCTCGGTAATCGAGCCGTCGGCGAAGTCGACGCTTCCGTCGTCGCGCACGACGACGTTCTCGAGCAGCGCGCCGGGCCGGATGGCATCAAATATTTCGGGCTCATGCTCGTGCTCGAGCCCAATGGTCTTGGCGTAGCAGCCGCCCTCGAAGTTGAAGACGCCGTCGTCCGACCAGCCATGCTCGTCATCGCCGATGAGTCGCCGTGTGGGGTCGGTCGAGAGCGTCGTCTTGCCGGTGCCGCTCAACCCGAAGAAGATTGCCGTGTCCCCCTCTTTACCGATGTTGGCCGAGCAGTGCATCGGCAGTACCCCCTCGAGCGGCAGCAGGTAGTTCAGCACGGTGAAGATGCCCTTCTTGATCTCTCCGCCGTATTCGGTGCCGCCGATGACTATCAGCCGCTGTTCCAGGTTGATGGCGATGAAAATCTCGGAGTTCAGCCCCAGCTCCCGCCAGTCCTCGGCGCGAGCGCTGATGGCGTTCAGCACCGTGAATTGCGGTGCGAAGTCGTGCAGCTCCTCGCGCGCGGGGCGGATGAACATGTTGTGGGCGAAGTGCGCCTGCCAGGCGCGCAGTGTCACGATGCGCAGCGGCAGCCGGTAGCGCTCGTCAGTGCCAGCGTAGCCGTCAAAGACGAATAATTCATCATCTGCCATCGCTTCGCGGGCGAGTGCGTGCAGTCGGTCAAATGCTCCGGGCTCGAGCGGCTGATTGACCGTGCCCCAGTCGATGTGCGGTTGCGACGGTGGCTGTCGCACGAAAAAGCGGTCCTGCGGCGAGCGTCCGGTGTAAATCCCGGTCTTCACCGCGATGGTGCCGGACGCGGTCGCGACGCCTTCGCCGCGATGCAGCTCCATATCGCGGTAGTCCTGCTGCGAAAGGTTGCGGTGCACCAGCCTCGGCGAGAGCCCCAGCTCTCCCGCGAAATCCATGGCGGCGGCACCAGAGCGTGCATTAAATAGTTGGGCGTCCCGTCGGGCGGGCGTTTATCAGCGGGCCGGTGGTCTAGGGGTTATGACGTCGCCCTTACAAGGTGAAGGCCGGCGGTTCAAATCCTGCCGGGCCCACCAGGGCCTATAGGATAGAGAATGCCAGAATTGCTGGCGTTTGCGTCCGGCTTCGTCGGTTTACTCCCTATTGTTTCCGTAATGATGGAAAAAGATTGAAACTTTTGACCGGTAGCTTGCGCGTCGGATAGAGCGTTGCAGTTCCGGAGAATTAAATGGTGGGCCCGGGCGGATTCGAACCGCCGATCTCTGCCTTGTAAAGGCAGCGTCATAACCAACTAGACCACGGGCCCGCAGGGCCGACCTGATGCTGGATTATAAGAAAACGCCGTCGTTGCCGGGGTGTTTTTATCAGCTTCCGTGTTCAGCGCCGAATGTCTCATTCTTCCCCCCGCCGCCGCAAGGCGCTGGGGCAGCATTTCCTGGTGGACAACAACATCGCCGACCGCATCGTCGCTGCCGCCGAAATCGCTCCGGGCGAGCGCATCCTCGAAATCGGCCCCGGCCGCGGCGTCCTGACCGAGCGGCTTGCGCCGCTCGGCAAGCTGGTCGCGGTCGAGAAGGACCGCTGGCTGGCGGCAGTGCTGCGGCAGCGGTTCGGCGACGAACTGACTCTCATTGAGGGTGACGCGCTAGACGTGGATTTGCCGCAGGTGGACGTTGTCGTCGCCAACCTGCCCTACGCCATCTCGTCGCCGCTGCTGTTCCGCCTCTTCGACGTCGAGTGGGGGCGGGCGGTGTTAATGTTCCAGGAAGAGTTTGCCCGCCGGCTCGCCGCCTCCCCCGGGAGCAAGGCGTATGGTCGCCTGTCAGTGATGGCACAGCACCACGTCGCCTGCCGCAAGCTGTTCCGCGTCTCGCGCACCGCGTTCCTGCCGCAGCCGCGGGTGCACTCGCTGGTGGTGCGTCTCGAGCGGCGTGCGCCGGATTACGAAGTCCGCGACTTCGGCACCTTCGAACGCGTCGTCGCGACGCTTTTCCAGCACCGCCGCAAGACCATTCGCAACGCGCTGCGCCTCGAGTTCCCAGCTGACGCGGTGGAGCGGCTGCCGCACCTGCAAAAGCGTGGCGAAGTGCTGGCGCCGGCGCAGATGGCGGCGCTGGCGGATTTGCTTTCGGGTTAGTACAATCAGAAAAACTTCTTCATCATCAGCAAATCACGGAAACTCGCCTTCACCTTAAGGTCGCCTTTGACGTAGGCCTTGATGGGTGACAGCTCCCGCTTCAGCAACGCCAGTAGGGTTTCGCTACTGGCCTTGACGACCACGTCGGCACCGCTCGAATCACCTTCGCCGAACTGCGTCAGGCTGCCACCCTCCAGCCGCGCGATGAGCGCGGGTCCGTCAGTGATGACGATAGCAACAGTGCGGTCCTTGCCCTTGACCATCTTCGCGAAGCCCTCGTCATCGGCCAGGCGCGTGTTGAACAAGGCCGCCTTGGCCTGCAGTCCTTCCAGCAGTTCAGCCATCATTTTCTCCGAAGTCGTCCAGGGTCACCCGCGGCTCGAGCCGCTCGAGCGTCTTCCAGCTCTTGCGGGTCCCAGGAGGCCACTTCCCGTGCTCACGCCGGTATTCCTTCAAAAACGTGGTGGTCAGCTCGTCGGATGGGTAACCACTGCCGCATTCGCTCAGCTCCTCGCGCAGCCGTGCCATCGCCGCTTCACGCGCCTCTTTGGCCAGGATTGACGCTGCCGCGACGACCGGGATATTCTGGTCGGCTTTCGTTTGCGCGATGACCTGACAGTCCAAGCCGGGCGGTAGGTGGCCCTTGATTCGGGCTCCAACTTTTTCACCATCCAGCTCAGGCGAATCGACGAACGCCACCGTCGGCGCCAGCTGCGCAATCAGCCGTGCGAAAGCGCGCTCTTCGAGCCGGTTCAGCCCCCCTTCGGCGACCCAGCGGTCAATCGTCACCGGCTCGATAAGTTCCACGGCACATTCGCAGCTCTGCCGGATGGCGGCGGCCAGTTCGCGCCGCCGTCGCGGCGAGAGCTGTTTGGAGTCGCGCACACCGAGCTTGCGCAGCGCCTCCTCATCATCGGTCACGACAATCGCGACCGCCATCGGTCCCAGCACCGGTCCGCGCCCCGCCTCGTCGAGCCCGGCGACCAGCCCCGGCGCTGCCTTGCCCGCATCGTCGCTCATGCCTCAATCTCCAGCGTCGCAAAGCCGCGTGCCATGAAGTAAGCGCCCTGCGCCGCGGGCAGTTCGGCGACTTCGTCCGGCTTCAGGCTGGCTACATCGCCCATCGCGACCGGGTGTCCAGCGACGCAGCGTACCTTCACCGGTGCGTCGCCCAGGGCAATTGCCTGCCGGTAGGGGTCGAAGTCGCGCAGCTCGTCAAGCGTCACACTCCGCGCCAGCAGGCCTGTGCCGCCGTGGAGCGTCCCCGGCAACCGAATGAGCCGGTGCAGGTCGCCCGTCACCGGCTCGTCGGCGTACACGGCGCACGCGCTGAGCGCCGCGTCGCGCAGCGCGATTTGCATGTGGCGCGGCAGCGCGTCGAAAACTTCCTGCGGCGTGCCGTCGAGTTTCACGTTTTTTGCCGCTCCTGTTTTTATTCGTTGCAGCGACTCCAGCCGCGCCAGCCTTTCGTCCGCCGGCAGCGCTTGCGCTTCCTCCAGCCACGCGCTTGTGAAGCGCGCGACGCGCCCCTGCCACCCCGGCGCATCGGTCGCGGGCAGCCGCAGCTCGCCCGTCGAGTATCGCTTGTCGCCATATTTTCGTGTGTGCCCTGCGTCGACCAGCAACCGTTCTCTGTCGGCATCGAGCCCGGTCAGGTAGTCGGCCAGCTCGCGCCGCGCCCCCGACGGCAGCTCGAGCACTGCCGGCGTACGCACGTGCACGTGGTAGCCGCGGCCGCCGCTGAAGACCAGTTGCAGGTCTCCCGCGTCGAGCCCTAGGTCTCCGAGCAGGAAGTCCTCGACCAGCTGCACCGCCTGTTCGCGGATGATTTCCATCAGTGCGCCGAACGTGGTTTCGCCTCGCTTGAGCAGCTCCATCTCCGGCAGGTGGTCGGCGTCCAGGTCGAAAATCAGATCGGCCGCCTGCCAATGCTTTTCGTCCATCCTGCCGGCCGACGGGTGCGTGTAATACGCCACGGAGTGGTAGACATGCATTGGCGCTTCGCGCGCCAGCCGCGCCTGCAGCTCGCCCTCGCTCTGGAATGCCAAGTGGCGCTGCATTAGCCTGCCGCCCCAGCCGAACATCCCCCATTCGCGTGCGGTGAACCGCGGCGGTAATTCCGGTTCGGCCCGTGTGTAGAACTCGCGGAAGCGCTTCTGCAGCCATTCACGCGTGTAGCGCAGCGGCAGGCTCGCCTTGTGCTTCGCGATATCCTCTTTCAGGCTCATGCCAGCGCCGCCTTCCACTTCCTTCGTGCGCCACGTACGGTCAGCAATCCTACACGCAGCCGCTGACCGAGCGTGAACTCCCACGGCGGCCGCGGCAGCCCGTCGGAGAACGCGGCGAGCAGCTCGTGTTGCGCGTCCGTGTCGCCCCTGATTTCGAGCCAGGTGACGTTGCCGCTGCTGCCGGGTGTCTCGGCCCAGAGCTCCAGTGTAAGTTCACCGTGCGGGATTTCGTAACGGAACAGGTGCGCCGCGCGCTGGAACGGGATGACCAGCGCCACCTGAGTGAAGGTCCGGACGTCGTCGCTGCGCGTGTATTCCCACTCCAGTCGCTCGAGCGTCGCGCGCAGTGCGGTGGCTGCCGAGCGCGGTTCGAAGCAGACCGGCAGCTTCACCACAGCACTTCGCCGCCAATGGCGGGATACCCCAGCTCGCAGCCTTCCAGCACGCGCGGGTGTATTTCGCCGAACACCAGCGCGTCGCCCAGCGACGCGCAGCGACCGGCGATGAACATTCCGTCCTCGATTGGCTGTGCATCGCCCTCTAGGCCGAGCCTCTGTGCGACCGCCTGCGCGGTGGCACGTGCTTTGGAAAAGGGGGCGCGGCTGTTCAGCTCGACCCAGCCCAGCGCCAGCCGGTTGGCGTGGTGGCGCACAACCCAGCCTACCTCGAAGATGCGCTGCGGCAGCTCGTGGTGCCGGTTGGTGCGCAGCAGCTCCAGCAGGCCGGGCAGCAGCGCCGGTCGCAGCAAGTGGTATTCCTCGCCGACCGGGTTGGCGACGTGCGCCTCGCCTGCCGGCTCGCGCTGCGGCAGCTCGTGCTGGGCGCGCGCGGAGCTCAACGTGAGCGAAACCACTTCCTGGAATCCAAGCCCGAGCAGTGCTTCGCGGCACTCCCTCTCGCGCGGCCGCGAAGCGGTCTCCATGCCGAAGGTGGCGAGTCGCGGCAGGTGTTCCGGCAGTTTCTCGTATTCGAGCCCGATAGCCAGCTCTTCCAGCAAATCCACGGGATGCAGCAGGTCCGCCCGCCAGGCAGGCACCTGTACTACCCACTCGTCATTGCGCAGCTCCGGCTCGAGTCCGCAGCGTCGGAACGCGCGGCGCACCTGCTCGGCGCCCGGATCCCAGCCGAGCAGCCGCGTCAGGTAGGCATGGCCGGCGCGGTGCTCGCGCGGCGTCATGTCGGGGACGATATGCTTCTCGCTCGGGTAGCGGATTTCCAGCGCCTCGGCACTGCCGCCGCGTTCGACGAGCGCGGCAGTGACGATATTGAGACAGGTCTCCACGGCCTGGCGGTCCAGCCCCTGCACGTCAATCAGCACGTCGGTCGTATCCTCCGAAAGCGCGGTCAGCTGGCCGTTGATAATTGGCGGCATCGAGAGCACTTGCTCCCGCGAATCGACAATCAACGGGTAGCGTTTTTCGCCTTCCAGAATGTGTGCATACTCTATGCCCTTAGGGTGTTCCTGCAATATTTCCTCAGGCGTCATCGGTTCGTCGCAACCGAGCGGGACGAAGGCTGGCTCATGCAGCGGGCAGGCATAGAAGCGGAACGGTGGTTCAAGTGGCTTCAAGTCGTGGATGCCGATGGACGCCTTGCGCCGCCGCCTCCCCGTCGTGACGTGCAGTTTCTCCTGCAGCTCCATCAGTGACCGCAGTGCAACGTCGTCGAGCGAGACTCCACGGACGATGCCGCCCAGGAACCAGGGGCGGATATCGGTGATGCTCGGCTCGACCGATAGCCACGTCCTGGGCTTGGCGACCGAGCAGCGCGTCAGCCCCGGCGCCTGCCCCGTGAAGGCTCGCAGTGCGCGCGCGATGCCTTCGGTCGAGAGCAGATCGGGCCGGTCAGGGAAGAATTCGATGACTGCTTCGTCGTCGCCAATCTCGTCCAGGTCAGCGCCCAGCAGTGGAATGGCCTCACGCAGCTCGGCGGGCGAGAGCGGCTGCGGCAGCAGCCGGTTCAGGTCCGTCAGGTCAATGGTGATGACCGGCATCAGGGGAACCACTCCTGCGGGGCTTTAAGCGCTACTTGTTGCGGCGGCGTTCGCGCTTGCGGCGGCGCATTTTCTTCTTGCGCCACTTCCAGCGCTGCTGGCCCTTCTTCTTCCAGACGCGGGAGCTCCGTTTCATGCGTAGGCGGGGCCGGACCCAGCCTCCCTATTAAAAGTCAGACCTTCGCCAGCCAGCCGGGCCGTGGTTCGCAGAGCGTGCCCTCGGTGAGCAGCGCCAGCAGTATCTCACGTGCCTTCTCCTCCGGGATGCGCACCCCGCGCGCCCGCACCAGCAGCTCATCCTCCTCGATTTCCCCGTCAGGCAGTGCGTCGAGCAGCCGCGACCGCATGTCGCCGTGCGGGGTCGCCTCGGGCGCGAAAATCTCATCCGCCTTCAGCGCCGGCGCCGTGAGCTCGTCCTTCACTCTCGCAATCGCGCCCGCCAGCTCCGCCTGCGCGTCGTGCCGCTCCCAGACGCGCACCTTGTCGAGCGCCATGCGGTAACCGCAGCGCTGGCAGCCGGCGCTGCGGTGTACTAGCTCGACCGACCGCACGGCGTGGCACTTGGGGCAGGCGACGACGCCGAACACGCGTCGGGAACGCGCAGCCTGCATAATGTTTTCACCCGTGCCGCATCCACACTGCCATGGAACTGGCGGTGCTGGCGCAAATTGGCGTGGTGTGCGTGCTGGGGGCGATGTCGCCCGGCCCCAGCCTTGCCGTCGTCCTGCGTAACACCGTCGCTGGCGGGCGGCTGCGCGGGGTGATGACCGGGCTCGGCCACGGTATCGGCTTCTTCTTCTACGCGCTGCTCGCCGTCTCGGGACTGGCGGTGGTAATGGCGGCCGGCGATACGGTGTTTCGGGCGCTGCAGTGGGGCGGCGCGGCGGTGCTGGTCTGGCTCGGTTGGCAGTTTCTGCGCTCCGACGGAGCGGAAGTCGCAGACCACGACAGCGGCGGTCGCGAGGGCTTCGTCGCCGGCTTCCTGGTCGCGTTCCTCAACCCCAAGATTCTTGCGTTCTTCGTTGCCGTTTTCTCGCAGTTCATCGAGCCCGGCCTTGCGCTGGGCGACCGGCTGGTGATTGCGCTGCTTGCCGGCATAATCGATGCGAGCTGGTACATGCTCGTCGCGACTGTGATTGCCGGCACGCCGCTGCTCGATGCCTTGCGGCGCCATGCATGGGCAATCGACCGCGCCGTCGGTAGCCTGCTGCTGCTACTCGCCGCGGCTCTGCTGCTCCGCACCTTCTGACGGCAAAGCGTTTTGGACCCGCCGCACGGTCGGTGGCCGGATGGAGTACCCTGAGTTCCCCGACCACTCGCGCTTCACCCCCGCCGCGAGCGTACTCGCCGGTGCCGGCGAAGGTGAGGTCACGGTGCGCGGCTGGGTCTATCGCACCCGCAGCTCGGGCAAGCTGGCGTTCGTCGTCATTCGCGATGCAACCGGCATCCTGCAGTGCACGGTCTCGCAGGCGAAAGTCACTGAGGGAGATTTCGCCGCGGCGTGCAAGGCACTGCGTGAGTCATCGGTCATTGTCACTGGTACCCCTGCCGCCGACGACCGTGCTCCCGGCGGCTTCGAACTGCGTGCCACGCGCTTCGAGGTGCTACATTACGCAGAGACGTTCCCGATTACCAAGGACCTGGGCGATGAGCACCTGCTCGACAACCGCCACCTCTGGCTGCGCAGCCGGTCAATGGTCGACGCGCTGAAAGTGCGTGCGACCGCCTTCGGCGCCTTTCGGGGCTTCTGGGACTCGCAGGGCTACACCGAGGTGCAATCGCCCTCGTTCGTCTCGGGCGCCTGCGAAGGCGGTTCGTCACTCTTCGACGCCTTCTACCCCGATGAGTCCGCCAAGGATGGCAAGGTGTTCTATGCCCACCTTTCGCAGTCATGGCAGCTCTACGCCGAGGCGACCATGTTCGGCCTCGAACGCATCTACACGCTGGCGCCCTCGTTCCGCGCTGAGAAGTCGCGCACCCGCCGCCACCTGACCGAGTTCTGGCACGGCGAGGTCGAGGCGGCGTGGGTCCACAACGAGCAGATGATGACTCAGGAAGAGGCGATGCTCACTGCAATCATTGAGGCGGTGCTGGCGCGCAACCGCTCTGAACTGGAGCGGCTCGGCCGCGACCCTGCCACTCTGGAAGCAGTGAAGCCGCCTTTCGAGCGATTGAAGTATGCCGAAGTGCTCGAGCAACTGAACGGGAAGGGGTTCGACCTGGCGTGGGGCGATGACTTTGGCTACCGCGAGGAGAAGGCTCTGACACAGGAGCGCAGCCAGCCGCTCTACATTACCCACTTTCCCCGGGAAAAGGGATTCTACCACCGCCCCGACCCGGCGGAACCGCAGGCACTGGTGTGCCACGACCTGCTCGCGCCGGAGGGCTATGGCGAGATTATCGGCGGCGGCGAGCGCGTCTGGTCACCGGATGAACTGGCGGAGCGTATCACTGAAGAGGGGATGGAGCCGGAATCGTACGGCTGGTATCTTGACCTCAGGAAGTTCGGCAGCGTTCCCCACTCCGGTTTCGGCTTGGGGCTCGACCGGCTGGTTGCGTGGCTCTGCGGTGCCGAACACATCCGGGACGTAATCGCGTTCCCGCGCACCATGCGGCGCACGACCCCGTAGGGCAACCCGCGGTCTTGTTCAGCCGCCGCGCTTCAGCAGTGTACGCGCGACGTTGCCTTCCTTGTTGATGTAATAGAGCCAGCCCGGCTCACGCGTGACGCCAGCGTCAGCGACCTTCTCACCGCCGCCGCCCTTCTGCGTGCCGCGCGCCATGCGGGTGCGCCAGACGTCGCCATCCTTGCCGAGGTAGTAGAGGTAGCCCGATTCCTTTTCGAGTGATGTCTCGGCGACCACGCCACTTTCGCCTTCCGGCTTCGGTGCCGGCGGCCGGAACCTTTTGCGCAGCCCGCGCGGCTTGCGGCGCGGCTTCCAGTTCTCGACCAGCGCCTGACCCTCGGGTCCGTGCCGCATCAGCGACCCGGCGGCGCGGTCGCGGACGTGCGGGTTGGGATCGCCCAGGGCCTGGCCCAGCGCCGCCGTGGCGCCACCGCCGGGAAATCGCGCCAGCCCTTTGGCCGCCTGCCAGCGCACATAGTGGTCGGGGCTGGTGAGCCCCTTCACGAGGTAAGGTATGCCCTCTCCGCTGCTGACGCGGCCGATGGCATCCATTACTACTCGTTGTAAGAAGAAGTCGCCCGTGTTGAGCCCGTCGTTGACCAGCACCTCGAGTGCCTGCTCGCCCATACTGCCGAACAGCTCCAGCGCCGCCTGCCGTACGAAGTGGTCGCCGTTGTCCAGCTGCGCTACCAGCGCGGCAGCAATCTGCTTCTCGCGGAACGGAATCTGCGCCTCGAGCTGTTCCAGTGCGTCACGGCGCGCCTGCGCGTCCTCGCGGCCAAGATGCGTTATCAGTTCTTCAACATCACTACCAAACACCTGAATCACCTGCCCGAGCCACCCGTCAGACCATATAAAAACGTCGCGTATCCCACCCCGTGCACCTCATCGCCCACCGTGGCCGTTCGGAGGCGGGCCATCCCGACAACACCCTGGCGGCGTTCGCGGCTGCCCTCGACGAGGGTGCCGACATGGTCGAGTGCGACGTGCGGCGCCTCGCCGACGGCGAGCTCGCCTGCTTCCACGACGCTGCCATTGCGGGCCGGCCGCTGGCATCGCTGTCGCACTCCGAGCTGGAGGTACTGGCCGGCTTTGCAGTGCCGCGGCTGGAGGAGCTGGCGCAGCTATGCCGTGAGCGCGGTGCGGGGCTCGACCTCGAGCTGAAGGAGCGCGGCTGCGCCGTCGAAGCACTCGCCGCCGTCACTGGCCTTACGGAGCTCTGGGTCACGTCGTTCCACGATGACGTGGTGCGCGAAGTTCTCGCCGCGCAGCCCGGCACCCACGCTGGGCTGCTGCTGGGCGCCCCGCGCGGCGGCCTGCGCCTCCGCTTCAGCGAGCTGTTCCCCGCTAGGCGACTGCGCGGCTGCGGTGCCCGCTTTGTCGCGCCTAACTGGCGGCTGCTGCAACTCGGTTTCCTGCGCCGCATGCGGAGGGCCGGGTTCCCGGTGCTCGCCTGGACCGTCAACGATTCTCGACAGGCGCAGCGGCTGGCGGCTGCCGGCGTTGCTGCCATCGCCATCGACCGGCCGAGAGAGCTGCGCTCTGCGCTCGAACCGCGCGCTTAAAACGGCCGGCAGGTGCGCGCGGACGTGGACCTCAGGGCATTTGCGGAACTCGCGCAACGGGAGCGGCTCTGCCTCGGCTGCACCGGCCGGCTGGCCGCCAGGCTGGGATATGGCCTCGGCAACCACGAGCGCGGGCAGGCGCTGCTCGCGACGCGGGCGATGCTGGCGGAAGCGGAGGACGAAGCGGGCGAGGCACCCTACTTCCACGGCGGCACGCCAGCCCCCACTTCGAACGAGTGCGGCCTCTGCGAGGGATTGTGCGGTGAGGTGGCGCAGCTGGCGCGGCTGGTGCTTGACGCTGTCGAAGGCGTCGAGCTGGAGACCTTCCAGGTCGGCACGCTGGTCGACAAAGAAATCCTGGTGCGCGAAAAGGAGCTGCAAATGGCTTCAGGGGGCCATGGCGAGCCGCTCAAGTCTCAGCTGAATCGCGAAATCGGCTCGCGCGTCGCCGGTGTGAGCGGGCTGGCGCCGGAGCGCGACAGCCCTGATGCGGTCATCGTGGTTGATACGCGCTACGACACCGTTGATTTGCAGCTGCGCTCGCTTTTCATTGAAGGCCGCTATACCAAGGCGGACCGCACTATCCCGCAGACGCGCTGGCCCTGCCGCGAATGCCGCGGCCGCGGCTGCGAGCGGTGCGACGGCAGCGGCCAGATGTACCCGGAGTCGGTCCAGTCGCTGGTCGCCGGCCCGCTGCTCGAGGCTGCTGGTGCGAGTGAGGATAAATTCCACGGCATGGGGCGCGAGGATATCGACGCCACGATGCTGGGCGAGGGGCGGCCGTTCGTGCTCGAGCTGCGGCAGCCGAAGGTGCGCAGCCTCGACCTGGCGGCGCTCGAAAAGGTAATCAACGCCGCCGCCGCAGGGCGCATCACCGCAAATGGCTTCGTGTGGGTCGAGCGGCCACGCGTGGCAGAGCTCAAGGAGACGGTGTGTGACAAGACCTATCGTGTTGACATCAGCTGCGACCCGCCGGTCGAAATCGAAAGGCTTAAGAAAGGCGCACAGCGGTTGGCCGGCAAGGTCGTCGAACAGCGTACTCCCACCCGGGTGTCCCATCGACGGGCGGATTTGGTCCGGCCGCGCCGTGTCGAGAGCATGAAACTGCTTTCCGCCGACGGTGCAAGCGCCGAACTGGAAATCCGCGCGCAGCATGGGACCTACATCCGGGAACTGGTGAGTGGCGATGGCGGGCGCACGTCGCCCAGCCTTGCCAAGCTGGTCGGCGCCGAATGCCGGGTGGAGGTGCTGGACGTCCTGCACCTGCATTTGGAGGAGACATGAAGCGGTCAAAGGGTCTACGCAGCGGTTCGCGTTACAAGCTCTCACGCAGGGCGCGCGAGCGCGGGCTCTCACCGATTACCCGCACCCTCGAGCAGTTTGGCGTGGGCGAGCTGGTCAATATCGTGATTGACCCTTCGGTCCAGCGAGGGCAGCCTCATCACCGTTTCCACGGGCTGACCGGCAATGTTACTGGGATGCAGGGCAAGGCCTACGTTGTGCGCGCCAATATGGGCAACGCCGTGAAACAGCTGATTATACGCCCCGTGCACCTGAGGCGGGCGAGGTAGTCATGGACGAACCACAGCCAGTGCCGCTGGGCATAGTGAAAGACCTGCTCGAGGCAGAGCTGGGCGTTCGCGAGAACAAGCATCGTTGCCGTGACTGCGGCCACTTCCAGCCGCTGCCCAAGGAGTCAGAGGAATCGGAGGCGGAGGAGCAGGAGGCTCCGGAGGAGACGCCCGCGACCGATGGGGAGGAGCAGGGCGAGTCGGAGGACGCTGAGGCGCCGGAGCCTCCCAAGGGGCCGCCATGCGACAGCTGCGGTTCGCACAACCTGGACCTGATTGAGCAGATACAGTACGAGCACCGGCTGGCGCTGGACCATGTGCGCCACCTGACGCGCGTGACCCGCGCGCAGGCCGAGGGCATCATGCAGGTGGTCGGTGGGCTGGAGCACGTGGATGACTTCTACGCCGCCAAGATTGCCGACATTCTGCCGACGCATCCCAACGACGTACGCGCCATCTTCGCGCGTGAGCGGTTCACGCTCGGGCAGGACGAAATCGCCGCCATCATTGCTGCCGTCCAGGAGCACACGGAGGCATAGCGATGGAGGAGTACGCCTGCGTGCTGGATATCCTGCCGGAAGGCCGCCCCGACGGAAAGCGCCGCTTCCGGCGCGAGGCGGTGGTCTATGGACTGGGTGTGGAGGAGTTCAAGATTTTCGAAATGGCCCCGATTCCGGGTGCCCCGGTCAACATCGGCGACCGGGTCTTCATCGGTAAGGAGGCTGGCGAACGGACGCAGATCGAGCGGGTGCGCGCCCGTGTAAGCTATACCGACCTGACGCACACGGCGCAGACGGAGCTCGGCTTCCTGCTGGAGGAGCTGATTGGCGAGCAGGAGGAGAAATTCATCCAGTTCTACAACCATGCCGGCCCTATTTCGCGCCGCTACCACACGCTCGAGCTGCTGCCAGGACTGGGCAAGAAGACCATGGAGGCGATTGTCGCACACCGCCCCTATGCCAGCTTCAGTGACATGGAGGCGAAAGTATCTAATTTCCGGCATCCCGGCAAATACATAGCCTCCCGCATCGAGCATGAAATCCGGGAGCCGGACCAGAAGTACCGGCTCTTCGTCCGTTAGAGCGTCCAGCCGTACTCGATAGCGCCGGCAATCAGGATGCGCACGTCTGCGTCGCCGCTCAGCGAGACCTGCAGGGTCCAGTTTCCGCTGGCGCCGGTGACGACACCTAGCTCCTGGAAACTGTTGCCCGGTGTGAATACTTCCGTCAGCTGCTCGCCGTCATGGTCGCGCAGCACCAGTTCACCGCTGCCCGAACTTCCGATATCTGCTTCGAGCCAGTAGACGATGTAGCTCCACGGACCGTAGCGCACATGCCCGTCGTTGGCGAAGGCGGTGTCGTAGAACTCGAAGTCTGGCCCGGCGAACATGCCTTCGTACAGGTCGCCGCCGCGACAGAACCACGCCTCACCGCTATAGCCGGTGCCCAATTCGACCAGCAACATGCGCACCAGCTGACTGCCGTCGCTGCCGACACGCTCGAAACTGGAGAGCCAGCCTACACTGGCATCGTAGACGTAGTCCAGCCGCTCGCCTGTGGCAGCTTCGGCTGCTATGGTCGCCTTCCCGTCGGTGACTGAGACCACGCTGGCGTCGAACCGCTCAACACCGAAGAGCGAGAAATTCCAGCTAGCGCCCGCCCCGAGTGGGAACTGCAGCAGCGGCTGCGGCACATCCTGTTCGTAGAGTGCCATGTCGGAGATGCGGATACGGCCGAGCGCGGGATTGTGGTTCAGCACCGCGTGCCGCTGCGCGTCGAGCAGTCGGCTGGAGCCGAGGTGGTAATCTTCTTCGTCAATCTTGCCGACGACCATCGTAGTCACCACTTCCGCCTCGGGAATCGAGACCGCGTAGACCCACCAGTGGCCGAGCTCCCACGCCGGTGCGGCAATAATGTCGCCGTCATCGCTGTCGTCTCCGCTAGGCGACGTGCCGAGGCAGCCTGCTGCCAGTAGGAGCAGCACCACGGCCGTCGCAGTGAACCTCATCCCGGGCTGAGCACTGGGTAATATTAGGTCTCTTCGCTGCCCGGCAGCCCAAGGCATTTGCGCGCTCCGGCGACCAGGTAGGTCGAGCCGGTGACCAGCGTAGGACGCTCTCCCGCCCGTTCCAGCGCTGCGGCGACCGAGTCGCATGCGTGGCCGCCACGTTCCAGCCTTGCAGCGGCTGCAACGACCTCGGCCGCTCCACGTCCGCGCGGCGAGTCTGGCGTGCATGCCAGCAACTCTGCGCCGGGCGGCAGCAGCGCCAGCATTTCGTCGAGCGGCTTGTCACGCAGGCAGCCAAACAGCACTACCTCCGGTTTCGGGATGCGGCCCAGCAGCCACGCCAGTGCGTGCGGGTTGTGCGCGCAGTCGAGTAAAACGCTCCCCGCCTGCTCGCGCCGGCCGGCCGGCCGCGTGTCGCCCACATCTGCCGCGACGCCTAGCTGCTCGAGCGCCAGCGTTGCCCACTCATGCGCCGAACTGCCGCTGGCGAGGCCGGCGTGCTGCGGAATGTAGCGCTGGAATTCCACCTCCCAGCCGGTGACGACCCGCGTTTGCGGCCGTACGATACCCGCCTTGGTGCGTGCAATTGCCCCGAGGTCGGAGCCGAGCCAGTCGGTGTGCTCGAGCGCCAGCGTAGTCAGTACTGCCACTTTGGCGTCAACGATGTTCATTGCGTCCAGCTCACCCCCGAGGCCAACTTCCAGCACCGCGACCTCGACCCGGCAGTGGGCAAACCAGAGCAGCGTCATCGCGGTCAGTACCTCGAAATAGGTTGGATGCTCCGCCATTTCGCGGCACGCCTGCTGCACTTCGCCGGCCAGCGCTGCAAATTCGGCCTGCCCGATGAGCTCCCTGTCGAGGCGCAGTCGCTCGCGCACGCTGTGCAGGTGCGGGGAGGTCGCGCAACCGACTCGGATTCCAGCCTTGCACAGTGCGTCCTCTAGCAGCCAGCAGCAACTCCCCTTGCCGTTAGTGCCACCCACGATTACCGCGTGTAGCTGCTGCTGTGGGTGGCCCAGTCTGGCCGCAAGCTGCCTGATCCGCTCCAGCCCCGGCTTCACCCGCGTTTCATCCAGACTGGCAAGCCATTTCAGCGCGGAGGAATAATCCAGAATTTCTCGACCATCCATATTTAAAAAACTACTCGATTGACTCCCACTCTACTGTATCTGGCAGCATGAGCCCCTGGTCGAGCAGCACTTCCCGGAACACTCCAGGTCGCAGCGAGGCGATTTCGGCGCCCTTAGTCAACGTAGTATGCCCGCTGCGATAGAGTTCGACTGCCGCTGCAGTCCTGAGATGAGGTTTCTCTTCCAGCAGGAAGCGTAGTGCTTCTTTGACTACGTCGGAGCGGCTGCTGAAGTGGCCTGAAGCGACGAGTGCGCCAATCTGCAAAACCAGCAGCGGGGGGAGCGAATAGGAGCTGCTCATAGAATAATAATTAGCAATAGTTATTTATAATTATTCCGAAACCTTTATATGCCTGCAAGACGTCGAAACAGCGGTGCGTTTCATGCACAACTACAGACTGAACAGGCCCCTGCTGGCCGCGCTGCTCCTAGCGGCGGGCTTGGCAACGCTTGCCTTCCTGGCCGCTCCAGCGCAAGCTGGCGACTCCTTCACGGTTGACGTCAGCCCGGTCAGCCAGAACGGCGAACCCAAGGATACGGTTACCTACACCATTACGGTCGAGAATACGGGTGACAACGACGACGACTACAACCTGACCATCACCAGCACTAACCGCTCAGGCTGGCAGGAGTACATCATTCCTAGCCAGCTCGCGGTTAAGGATGGGCAGTCAGAAACTGCTAAGCTGTATGTCAAGATTGGTGATCGCTCTTACGCGCCCGCGGACTACACAGAGTATATTTCGTTCAAGGTGGCTTCAACGACCCAGAACGCCGGGACCAAGAACAAGCAGGTCACTGCTACCGTTGACCAAGTGT
>JAKURS010000016.1 GCA_022449705.1 Candidatus Poseidoniia archaeon
CGTCGGTATTGTTGCCGCGTTCAACTTCTACGTTTCCGTGGCGCAGGACCAGCCGTTCCGCCGCCGCTTCCTTGAGATGTGCGCCATCTCGGGCGGCGTGGCGCTGCTATCCTACGGGGTGGGAATCGTGCTGCGCGGTTTCTTCGACATCTCAATCTAGCGCAGTCGAACTGGAAAAAGGGTGTGCCCCGCCCGAAGGCGGGACACGGTTTCAGTGGGGACGCAAACCCCCGCAGGTGTGTGTGTTCTTTCTAATCTAGGACGTTGTCCTTGATGGCCCAGCCGATGAAGGCGCCGATGACGCCGCCGACCATGGCGTAGAGCGCGCCGCTGGCCATCTCGTTGCCTTCCACCAGCATCTCGTTGATGCCGCTGCCCGCCAGGAGGCCGGGGTTGACGTCACCGAAGCCGCCCGCCATTGCGGTCACGACGAACAACGCTCCGCCTACGGCCCAGGGTTCCTGAGTCGAGAGCAGCACCAGCACGAAGAAGGCCGTGCCGATCGCCGCAGCGCCGAGGGTGAACATGTCGCCCTCCAGGACGCTGAAGGTCCCTGCCATCGCCGCGAAAGCGATGAATGCGCCGGCAACCTGCCCCAGGACGTACGCGATCGTGTCGTCCTGCGACATCTTGTTCGACATGAAATTCCCAATGGACACCGCAGGGTTGAGGTGACATCCGGATATGGGTCCCATGACGTGCATCAGGACCATGAAGGTTACACCGAAGGCAAACGCCCCGCCGAAACCCCCACCAAGCGCACCGAAAGCAGTGAGGCCTACGAAAACCAGGAAAAAGGTTCCCATGACCTCGGCACTGACGGCCTTTATGTTCGTGTCTTCAAACATGGTTGACACCAGATGTGGTCTGTAGAAGTCACTATTTAATATTTGGGTTAGAAATTTATAGTTAAATAGGGAATTAGGTACCACCTTTCTGGAGCTTTACGGGGTGGTTGCAACACACCCGCGCCAGCGTCATTAAATGGCTTGCCGGGCGTGGACCGGGGATGATTCCGATTGCGAAGCCGCTGATAGGCGACGAGGAGCAGCGTGAGGTCGCGCGCGTGCTCAGCTCGGGCTCGCTGGCGCAGGGCCCCGAGGTCAAGGCATTCGAGCGCGAGTTCGCCGCCTATTGCGGGACGAAGCACGCGCTCGCGACGACCAACGGTACCACCGCGTTGCACCTGGCGCTGCTCGCGGCCGGCGTCGGCCCGGGCGACGAGGTCATCACGACCCCCTTCTCGTTCTTCTCCTCCGCGTCGAGCATCCGCATGGCGGGCGCGACGCCGGTCTTCGTCGACCTCGAGCAGGACGGCTACGCCCTCGACCCCGCCGCGGTCGCGGTGGCCATCACGCCGCGCACGAAGGCGGTGGTGCCGGTCCACCTCTACGGCGAGCTGTGCGACATGGACGCGCTCCGCGAGGCGTGCGACGCGGCGCAGGTTCCCGTAATCGAGGACGCCTGCCAGTCGCACGGCGCCGACGCCGGGAATGGCCGTGCGGGGTCGCTCGGCGCAGCGGGCTGCTTCAGCTTCTACCCCACCAAGAACATGACCACCGGCGAGGGCGGCATGGTCACGACCGATGACGACGCCATCGCCGACACGGTTTCGCAGCTGCGCGCGCATGGCGAGGGCGAGCGGTACGAGCACCAGCGGCTGGGGTTCAATTACCGTATGACCGACATCGCCGCCGCCATCGGCCGCGTGCAGCTGCGTAAGCTGGACGGCTACAACGCCGCCCGCCGCGCCAACGCGCAGCGCTACAGCGCGGAGCTGGCCGACTGCGTGCAGGTTCCCGGGGCGCGGCGCGGACATGTCTTCCACCAGTACACCATCCAGTCCGACGCACGCGACGCGCTGCGTGAGCACCTCGCTGCGCGGGACATCGGCAACGGCATCTACTATCCCTCGCTGCTCTACGAAGCGCGGCCGCTGGCGGAGTTCGCCGCGCCGACGCCGCGGGCGGCGGCACTGCCTCCCCGCGTGCTGAGCCTGCCGGTGCACCCTGGCCTGTCGAACGACGACGTCGGGGCCGTGATTGGCGCCGTGCGGGACTTCGCGCGAACCGCTTAAACCGGGCCTCGACTCGCCGCCTCCGCGAGGTTCGCAGGGTGAGCGAAGTGAGGGCCGAAATAGGACAGCCAGCGCCTGATTTCGAGGGCGAGGCGGTACGCTGGAATCCACGCAAGAAGGAATTCGAGTACCTGGCGGTGAATCTGGCGCAGAACCGCAAGCGCAGCCTCTGGACCGTGCTCTTCTTCTATCCGCGCGACTTTTCCGGGCTCTGCCCCACCGAAATCCACGCCTTCAACCGCCGGCTGGCCGATTTCGAGCAAGCGGGCGCGCAGGTCATCGGCTGCTCGACCGACTCCAAGCAGAGCCACCAGGCCTGGATGGAACGCCCGCGCACGCGCGGCGGTATCGACAAGCTGGGCTACCCATTACTGGAAGACCCGTCACTGCGCATCAGCCGCGCCTACGGTGTCCTCGACGAGCGCGCCGGGATGGCGCTCCGCGGCAGTTTCATCATCGATGATGAAGGTGTCGTGCGCGCTTACTCTGTCTACCCCGCCGGAACCGGCCGCAACATTGACGAAATCGTGCGGCTGCTGCAGGCGTTGCAGACCGGCAAGGCGTGCCCCGCCGGCTGGCGTCCCGGCCGCAAGACCCTCTGACAGCAATGGGCTTCGCGCACACCTCCATCACCGTCCGTGACATGGAGACGAGCATCGCCTTCTACGAGCGCTGGTTCGGGATGCGGCTCGAAGGGCGGCACCCCATTGAGAGCAACCGCGCCGATATCGCCTTCCTCAAGGACGGCGATACCGACGCCCTCCTAGAGCTGACTTGGTGGTGGGACAAGCAGGACTGGACCGAGGGCGACGAGCTGGACCACCTCGCGTTCCACGTCCCCGACGTGGCCGCGCTCATCACGGATGCCCGCGAGGCGGGCGTCGAAATCGCGAAGGAGCCCTACTCGCTCCCCGGCGCGACCACGACGCTGGCGTTCCTCAAGGACCCCAACGGAATCTGGATCGAGCTGATTGAAAGGACGGGAAAGGGTTAAGCGCCCGATTGGCTTGAAGCGTATTTTGGCATGTGAGTATGAATAGAGAATCAAGTTCCAAAGCCGACCAGCTTCAGGTTTTTAACCGCGACAACTGGACCTGCAACTGCTTTGCCGTGACTGCAACCGGAGGAAGGGTGTCGATTGAAGGTCGATTATTCTATTCGTCCATCTCTTCCAGCTTCTTCTTCAGCTCGTCCATCACGTCACCGCTCGCATCGCCTCGCGGAGGACCTCCTCCGGGTTGGAGGTGTGGTGCAGCACGGTTAGGACTATGGCAAGGTCGAAGGCATCATCCTCAAACGGTATTTGCTTGCCATCGAAGATTACGGGGTCGAGCCCCTTCACGAGGCTGAGGTCCTCTATGTCGGCGGGAGTGACGTCATACCCTTCCTTCCGGTACGCAGCTGATTATGCAATCACCAGCCCCAAAGCCCAGTACCTTGTACTCCTGCTCCAGGTATTTTCAAATCAGTCGGTCGATGCGCTTGGCGCGCCAGACCCCCCACTTCCTGACTATCCCTCTGGAAAGTGGATTACCCAGCAGGAGCTGTGTACGAATTACCATACCGTCCGGGCACCCCATAACCATTCTACAAAATTTTTTTCCTTCCCAAAGTTTTACAACATGACTAAATCCTAAATAACCGACGTTTGTAGTAAATGCTAATCACCATGTTTTTCACCATCGCCGTCATCCTGCTGCTGGCCGGTCTCATTGCCTCCATCTTCCTGTGGCAGAAGCTCTACAACCCCGGTCAACTCTGTGCCAAGTGCTACCGTGTGCTCTCGTCGGGCGCGAGCGACTGTCCGTGGTGCGGCGAGCCGGTGGACGACTAACAGCGTGCCAGTTAATTCCGTCGCGGCTCCAGGATAATCATCAGCGCCCATCCCGTCACGCCGCCTGCGATGAGTCCTGTGACCAGCCGGCGCGAGTTGGTTGATTCGTAGTCGGTCAGCAGCTGGATGGTTCCGTCGAGCCCGATGGGCACCAGCGCCAGCAGCACCAGCGGCAGCGACAGCTCCGGGCGCCGCCGCAAGGCAACAGTGAAGCCCAAGGCAAGGCCGGCGAAGATGCCCAGGTCGCGTGCGCAGAACGGCATCTGGTTGCTTGCGTAGGTGTAGGAGCGGCTCGAAATCTGGTGGCAGTTGGCGTCGCCCATCCAGTATACCGCCCGGGCGACTGGGTTCATGTCGGCAATCACCTCCGGATTATCGACGCGCCCGACGTAGCCCGAAAGGTCGCCGGTCGCCTCCGGCTCGAGCAGCAGTGGCCCGCCGGCGACCAGCAGCACCCAGCCCCACAGCAACGCCAGCGCCACCTGCTCGCGGCGCGAGAGTGCTGTGACAAACCGTGCCGCCTGCCAGTTGCTCACGCCTCGAACTGCTCACGGTCTCCCAAAAGCAGCAGCAGCGCTGCCAGAGAGAACAGGCTGCCGAGCAGGAAACCCCAGCTCAGGATGCCCGCCACCGCGCCGAAGAGCGCCAGCCGGAAATGGCGCTCGAGCAGCGCCGCCGCGCTCCCGAGCAACGCCAGCAGTGCCATTACCGCCATGACCGCTGCCAGTGCCTGGTTGGGGGGCCATGGTCGCAGAACGTGGCTGAGCTGGTCCTCGACATCGTGGCCGTCGCCCTCCGCCAGCTCTGTATCCAGCAGGTTGGTGCCGGCCGGCCGCAGGTCAATCCAGACGTCGTGGGTGCGGTAGCTGGGGCTGAAGAAGGTCACCTTCAGCTCGCCGGCGGTCAGGTTGTGCAGGAAGTAGCGCCCCTCGCCATCAGTGAAAGTTTGCTGTCCACTCGCGGCGACGCGCACGTCCTCGAGCGGGTTGCCGTCAACGTCAATCACCGAGCCGTGAAGGCTGGCCGTCGCCTCGTCGTCCCAGGGCGAGTCGTAGCTGCTCCACTTGACCGCGGTCGCGGTTGCCGCCAGCAACCCCAGCACCGCGACCGCGAGCAGCAGCAGCCCCGCCAGCTGCGCTCGGCTGCGCGGGCCGTCAATGACGGACTGCAGCCGTTCGGTGCGGTAGGCGGTCGAAAGCTCGCCCAGCAGCTCCAGCGCGCCAGGCGTCGTCGGCTCCGGCGAGGCGGGCGGCTCGTCCTCCTCTGGCTCGCTTGTTTCCGGTGCTTCCCCCGCCTCCTCCGGCTCCCTGTCAGTTAATTCGTCGCCTTGCGGGGCTTCCTCTTCCGCCTCGTCGCCCTCCGGCGCGGCCTCGCTGGCCGCCGGCTCATCATCGCTGTCCGAGGCTTCCTTTTCCGCCTCCTCGGCCTGTACTGCCGAGGCAGCTTCCGTGGCGGGCTCCTCCTCGCCGGGCGCGTTGAAAGTATGGTCGCAGCTGGGGCAGGTAACTGACTGCCCCGCCCGCCGTTCGGTATCGAAGCGTATGAAGCAGACCGGGCACTCCAGCTGCTGCGACACCATCGCCGCGCACCTGCACCCGCGTTAAATAAACGTAGCGACTCGCCCCGTCGTGGGATTGTCCGGCTCGGCGATGGACCTGCCGACCGCGCTCCTGCTCGGTATCGTGCAGGGACTGACGGAGTGGCTGCCGGTCAGCAGCAGCGGCCACTTGGTGATTTTCGAGCACTTCAGCGGCGTGCGCCCACCGCTTTTCTTCAACATCGCGTTGCATCTCGGCACGCTGCTCGCCGCCGGCTGGCTGCTGCGCGAGGATATCCTGCGGGCGCTGCGCGCCACGCCGAGAGCCCTGCGCGCAGTGCGCACCGGCACGGTCGACCCCGACGAGCGGACTGTGCTGCTGGTGCTGCTGGCAAGTATCCCGACCGCGATTATCGGCTACAGCTTTGACACGCTGGCCGCAAGCTGGCTGGGCTCGCTGCGAATCACGGGGGCGGGATTGCTCGCAACCGCCGGTGTGCTCTGGCTCTCGCGCGGGCGTGGCGGCACGTTCGATACCGCGACCGTGCCGCTCGCGGTCGGTGTCTGGATGGGGCTGGCGCAGGGACTGGCGGTGCTGCCGGGGCTTTCGCGCTCGGGGCTGACGATTGCGGCTGGGATGGCGGCTGGCATGCGCCCGGTCGCGGCGGCGCGGCTCTCGTTCCTGATGTCAATGCCCGCTATCCTCGGTGCGACTGGTCTCGAGCTGTTACAGGACCGCGAAGGTGCGCTCGCGGGTGTCGCGCCGGCGGAGTTCCTGCTCGGCATGGCCGCCGCCGCCATTATGGGATTCTTGGCGCTGCGCTGGTTGCTGATGCTCGTCGAGCAGCGCCGCTTCCACTGGTTCGCGCCCTACTGTGGTCTGGTCGGCCTGGCGCTATTAGTGCTTTAGCGGCAGCGGCGGCAAGCTGTTGGAATACTGGCGATACGGATACGGCAGGTGTTGTTTTGACTACCGGAGCGGGCCAGCGGGAGGCTATTCTAGCTGACCGGCAGTTCAGTCAGGACTACCAGCTTGTAGTTGCCGGAGTAAATCAGCTCCCCGATGAGCCCTTCCATCCCGGAGCCGGAAATGGTGACGGTCCACTCTCCCGGTACCGGCGGCAGCGCTGTTGAAGAGCCATCAATCTCTTTCTCGCCACCACCGAAGTAGACGATTTCGAAGCAGGGTGGGTCCCGCTCGTCGCGGCACTTTTGCTCACCCTCGGGGCTGCGGAAGGTCAGGTCGAGCGTTCCCGCGGGCCCCTCATTCGGCCCGACGAGGAGCGTGTAGTCTATGGTAATCTTGACCATCAGTTTGGTCGCGCCGGGTGGCAGCAGGAAGCGGTGGGTGTACTCGACCCAGGAGAGGTTCTGCACCACTGCGCCAATCTGGGCTGGATCGTCGAGAATTTTCTGAGCGGCGTCCAGCACCGCATCATTGTCCTGGTCCGGGTCAGGCGCGAACTGTCCCTCGAAGCGTTCCAGCTCCACCTCCTGGTAAATCACCTCAGGTTCGGGCACCAGCCGGTCCATCAGCCCGTTCATGGCCGGCACGTCGATGCAGCCCGTGGTGACGAGCAGCAGCGCCACCGCCAGCATCCGCTTCATGGGCGCCCCGTGTTGCCGTTGGATTAAAGATTGACGCTGCTGGCCACGCAACCCGGCCTGCTCCCAAATCCGGCAGCCGCCTCCGTCGACTGCCAGCCACGAGCGGCAGATTGATAACCCCGTCATCGCCCTTGCCACCGTGGAAGCGGAAGAGGCGCTGCGCGCAGCCGCGCTGCAGGAGGCGGCTCGGCACGGTTCGGCACAGCCGAAATCTGTGCTGGGGAAGGTGCTCGGCGCGCACGCTGGGCTACGACCGCAGGCGCGCGAACTGGGCGCGGTTGTGGCGCGTATTGTCGCCGAGGTGAACGCGCTCTCGCCTGCAGAAGTGGTGGCGCAGGCGCCCGCGCCCGAACCCCGCAAGGCGACTGGCAGCGGCCGTAGTGGGCTTCCGCCGCTGGAAACGGACGGCCCGGTGGTGCTGCGCTTCGCGCCCGGCCCCAGTGGCCCGCTGCACCTCGGCCATAGCCGGGCGGTGGCGCTGAACAGTGCATACCGTGGATTGCACAATGGCAAGCTCATCCTGCGGCTGGAGGACACCAACCCGGCGGCGGTCGACCCGGTCGCGTATGGCCTCATCGCCGCTGACATGGAGTGGCTCGGCGCAACGCCCGACGAGACTGTGGTGCAGTCGGACCGCCTTGAAATATACTGCGGCGACGCCCGCGAGCTGCTGTCGCGCGATGCGGCCTACGTCTGCCACTGTGACGCCGAAAAGTGGCGCGAGCTGAAGCGCCATAACACAGCCTGCCCTTGCCGTGGCGGCAAGCCGGCAGCGCAGCTGGTGGCGTTCGAAGCGCTGCTTTCCGGGGGCGACGGAATCATCGTCGTAAAGACTGACCTCGAAGACAGGAATCCGGCGCTGCGCGACTTCGTCGCCATGCGGGTAGTCGAAACGCCGCACCCGCGGCAGGGCGACACATGGCGGCTCTGGCCGACCTATAATTTCGCCGTCGCGGTCGACGATTACCGGCTCGGCGTGACGCACGTGCTGCGTGGCAAGGACCATCTGAACAACACGCTGCGCCAGCAGTGGGTCTACCGCCACCTGGGCTGGGACGAGCCACGTTTCATCCATTACGGGCTGGTTTCGATTCCTGACGCACTGCTCAAAACCACCACCATTCGCGGAGGTATCGCCAGTAGCGAATACAGTGGCTGGGACGACCCGCAGCTCGCGACGCTGGTGGCGCTGCGCCGGCGCGGCTACCAGCCGCAGGCTATCATGGATTACTGGGTCACCGTCGGTGTCAAGGAAGTCGACATCACGCTCTCGTGGCAGAATCTGGAGGCGGCCAACCGCGCTCTCGTTGAGCCGGAGGCGCGGCGGCTCTTCTGGGTGCCAGAACCGTTTGAGCTGACGCTTGACGCACCGCAGCCGCTTGAGAAGCACGCGCCGTTTCATCCCGACCGTGCCGAGATGGGCGAGCGGCGTGAAACGGTCGAGCCGGGCGCGACCATCGTGCTGCCGGCAGCTGACGTGGCGCAGCTGGCGGAGGGCGACCTGCTGCGGCTCAAGAACCTGTGTAACTGCCGGCTGCGTGACGGCCGGCTCGAGCACGCTGGCGATGACCCGGTCAAGGGCGTGCCAATCGTGCAGTGGTGTGCCGCGGGCGCACCGCTGCAGCTGCTGCGGCCGAACGGCTCGCAGACCGATGGCATCGTCGAGCCGGCGGCCGCCGAAATGGAGGGCGAAGTGGTGCAGTTCGAGCGGGTCGGCTTTGTCAGGCTGGAGCGAAGCCAGGCGCTATTCCTGCATCGGTGATTTGCTGACGACAGATATTTAAAAACAGGGACACACTTTTAACCCCATCCGCCTGCCGTCCCGGCAGGTAGAGTATGCCCCCTAAAACCGAGGACTACAGGGCGGAGCAGATCCAGGTCCTGGAAGGGCTCGAGGCAGTGCGCAAGCGGCCGGCGATGTATATCGGCTCGACCAGCCGGGACGGCCTCCACCATCTGGTCTATGAGGTGGTCGACAACTCCATTGACGAGGCGATGAACGGCCACTGTGACACCATCACGGTCGAGCTGCACCGGGACGGCAGCTGCTCGGTGCACGACAACGGCCGCGGCATCCCGGTCGACGAGCACCCGCAGTACAAGCTGCCGGCGCTGGAAATCGTGATGACCAAGCTGCATGCCGGCGGCAAGTTCGACAGTGATACCTACAAGGTCTCGGGCGGACTGCACGGCGTCGGCGTCTCGGTCGTTAACGGCCTCTCGGAGTGGACGCGCGTCGATGTCCACCGTGAGGGAGGCCACTACCGGCAGTCCTACCGGCGTGGTGAGGTCGATTCCGGACTGGAGCGGGTCGGCGACAGCGATGAGCACGGCACGCTAGTCTGTTTCAAGCCCGACCCGGAGATTTTTGAGACGACGCAGCTGGAGTATGAGCTGCTGCGCACGCGCTTCCGCGAACTGGCGTACCTGAACGCTGGGCTGAGCATTTCCATCGCCAAGGAAGGTGGCCGCTCAGAGAGCTTCCGTTTCGAGGGTGGCTTGGTCGAGTATGTCAGCTTCCTGAACGAGGGGCGCACCCCGCTGATGCGCGAGCCACTGCTCATTGCCACCGAGCTGGAGCAGGTGCAGGTCGAGGCGGCGCTGCAGTGGACTACCGCCTATCGCGAACACATCCACACGTTTACCAACAACATCGCCACCCGCGAGGGGGGCACCCATCTCTCGGGGCTGCGCAGCGCGCTGACGCGTACGCTCAACAGCGTCGCGCTGAAGCGCAAGCAACTGAAGGAGAAGGACGCGGCGCTCGACGGCAGTGACGTGCGCGAGGGGCTCACCTGCATCCTCTCTATCAAGGTGCCCGAGCCGCAGTTCGAGGGGCAGACCAAGACCAAGCTCGGTAACTCCGAGATCAAGGGTATCGTCAACAAGGCCATCGGTGACGGCTTGGCAAACTGGTTCGAGGAGAATCCTTCCGACGCGCAGACTATTATTGCCAAGTGCATCCAAGCGTTCGCTGCACGCGAGGCGGCCAAGAAGGCGCGGGACCTGACCCGCCGCAAGGGGCTGCTGGAGGGCGGTGGCCTGCCCGGCAAGCTGGCCGACTGCCAGTCCCGCGACCCCGCGCTGAGTGAGCTGTTCATCGTCGAGGGCGACTCGGCGGGCGGCACCGCCAAGCAGGGGCGTAATCGCGCGACGCAGGCGATTCTGCCATTGCGCGGGAAAATCCTGAACGTCGAGAAGGCGCGCGTCGACCGGATGCTCGCCAACGCCGAAATCATGGCGCTGATTACCGCCATGGGGTGCGGGTGCAACATCGGGTCCGACAATGACGAGGAGGGCAACGGCGATGAAGCCGGCGTCGAGAAGCTGAACTTGGAAGAGGCGCGCTACCACAAGTTGATTATCATGACCGACGCCGACGTTGACGGCGCGCACATCCGCACGCTGCTGCTGACATTCCTCTACCGCTACATGCAGCCGCTGATTCACGCCGGCTACGTCTACATCGCGCAGCCGCCGCTCTACAAGATTTCCCGGGGCAAGAAGACGGCCTACGCCTACGACGACCTGCAGCTGGAGCGGCTGCAGGCGGAGTTCGGCGAGAACCACCACATCCAGCGCTACAAGGGGCTCGGCGAGATGAACGCCATCCAGCTCTGGGAAACCACGATGGACCCCGAGCGGCGTACATTGTTACAGGTCACCATTCAGGACATTAGGGATGTTGTGTGGCCAATGGTTGGCGCTGAAAAAATATTCAGCACATTAATGGGAGACGAGGTCGCACCACGCCGCGAGTTCATCGAGGCACATGCGACCGAGGTCAAGAACCTGGATATCTGAAGCAGTTCAGCGATTGGCGCATCCAGTCAAGCCGAGTCACACAGCTGCTCCATCACGCGCGGAAAATGCTCGGCGAACTGCTTGACCTCAGGCGTTGGCAGCGAGAAGGAGATGCGCACGAAGCGGTCGCCGAACCGCTCCGAGACGTAGTTTCCGGCACGGACGAACACCTGGTGGTCGTAGAGCAGTGCGTCTTGCACCGCCTGCGGTGAAACGTCACACTCCGCGATATCGATAACCATCATGTTCGCCGCCGACGGGTAGACCGGCAGGTGTGCGCCCCCTACCTCATCGACGGCAGCTTTGATGATGGCCTGGTTGTGGCGGCAAGTTTTGACGTTACCCGGGAGCCACTCCGCCTTGGTCTCGAGCGCGGCTATGGCGGCGCGTTGGCCGACGATTGAAGTTCCCAGGTCGGAGACCATATGGCTCGCGATGTCATCGATAAATTCTTGCGGGCCAACCAGCGCCCCCACACGCAGCCCCGCCAGGCCACAATTCTTGCTCACCGAGTAGGCGATGATAGTGCGTTCCGGTGCGAACTCGGTTGCCAGCGTGTGTCCGGGCGCGAAGTCGCGGTAGGTGATATCATCGATAATCCACAGGTCGTGCTCCGCTGCCAGCTCGCAAAGCGCGCGCACCTCCTCGCGCGGGTAGGTCGAGCCGAGCGGGTTGAGCGGGTCGATAAGCAGTATGCTCTTCGTCTCCGGTGTAATCGCCGCCTTGACTGCATCCAGCTCGAAGCGGTAGCTGCCGCCGTAGATGGGCAAGTCGGTGCACTCGGCGCCCCCAAGCTTGGCAAACTTGTGGATGATGAAGTAGGACGGGTCCGACGTAATCATGCGGCTGCCCGGCGGCTGCAGGTAGCGCATCAGGCAGTAGAGCGCCTCGGTACCGCCATTGGTGATATGCATCCCCGCGTCGGGCAGTCCCAAGTCTTCGCGGATGAGTTCGCGCAGTCGCGGCAGGCCGCGTGCAAGTGGGTACTTGTTGTACTCGTGACTGGCGGCCGAGTCGCGGATTGCCTGCTCAATCGCCGGATGCGTTGGCAGGTGGTTGGTGTTCTGCGCCATCCAGACGATGTCGTCGCGACCGTGCACGTACGCGAAGGCCTTGCTCATCGCGTCGCAACGTGTCGCCCCTTCATTAAAAGTACGCCCAGCGCGGGTGGGGTCCGGCTTCATTAAGCGCTAGAGCAACTCGGCGACGTGCGCGCTCCTCTGCGACTCTGGCTGCGGTTCATTGGCATCGAATTCTGGATGGTGGGGCTGGTACCGTTCCAGATAGGTTTCATCATCGGCGCGCAGGCGTGGACCAGCGCGACCGGGCTGCTGGGGTTAGTGACGGTCGCGCTGCTGACCTCGAGCAGCTTCGTACTGAACCACCTCTGCGATCTGGAGACCGACCGGCGGAATCCCCGCAAGGCATTCAGCCTGCTCGTACGGGGTGATCTCACCCCGCCCGTGGGATGGGCGCTCTTCGGTGCACTGCAGCTGGCGACGCTGGCGCTGGCTGCGCTCGCTGGGCGCGACTTCCTGCTCTGCCTGCTCGGCCTCACGGCAATTTCGCTCGCCTACAACATCGCGCCGCTGCGGCTGAAGGAGTGGCCTGGCCTCGACATCGCCGCCAACGGCGCCTCTCTCGGCTTCCTGCTGCCACTGGCGGGTTGGTCGCTCTCGCAGCCGCTGGTGGAGTTTCCGCGGCTTTACTTCGCCTCGGTCGTCTGTTACCTCGTCGCGTTCTACTGCCCCACAATGGCGGTCGATGTCGCCGCCGACCGCGCAGTCGGCACCACCACCTTCGCGACGCGCTTCGGCGCGCTGGCGACGATGCGGCTCTCGTGGGCAGCGACGACCGCCGGCGCCGCTATTCTGTTCTGGAGCGGCCTCAGCGACGCATTCCCATGGGACCACAATTTGCTCTGGTGGACCGGCTGGATTCTGGCAATCCAGCCACTAGCGCACTGGCAGTTGCTGCCGCCCCACGAGGCACCGGACTACGAAACGGTGCGGCGCGGGTCGATTGGCCTCGCAACAATTGCAGCCTTTGCTACGCTGGCCTTCCTCTGGCTCTACCTCTCCGGTTCGCCGGAACCGCCCTTCAGGCGTTGACGAAGCCGATGACTTTGCGGCAGTTCGAGCAGGAGAGCGCAATCACCTGCGCACCGCCCGCGTCCAGGTCGATCGCGCTGAAACGGTAGGTGTTGTCCGGCACGCCAATATCTTTCTTGCAGTGCGGGCACTTCTCGGGCGCGTCTGGGTCTGCTGAGCGGCTGAACATGGGTGCAGCGCAGGCTGCCGCGTATTTATGAGCACGGTCCCTGCCGGCCGTGGCGGGACGGCTACTGCTGGTGGGGACCGCACACGTGCTGGAACTGGCTCTGCCGCTCGAGCGGGTGCTACGCACCTTCGACCCTGACGTAGTTGCACTCGAGCTGGACCGCGAGCGCTGGGCGGCGCTGCGGGCGCCGGTGCGACCGCGCCGGGGTCCGTTGCTGCTGCGATTGCTCGCGTCGCTGCAGGAGAGGCTGGGCGAAATGTTGGGTGCGCCGCCCGGCAGCGACATGCTCGCCGCCGGCCGCACCGCGCAGTGGCTCGGCGTGCGTGTGGCGCTGGTGGACCTGCCGGTCGGCCCGACGCTGCAGCGCGCTTGGAGGGCGCTCGACTGGCGCGAGCGACTGGCACTGGTGCGCGAGCTGGCACCGCTACTGGCGGGCGCAGACCTGCTCATGACCGGACCGGCAACCGCTGACAATCCAATCGCCACCGGCGACTTCTCGCGCGAACTCGCCGAGTTCGCCCACCGTTTTCCGTCACTGCAGCGCGAGCTGATTGACCGCCGCGACCGCTACATGGCGCGCCGGCTGGTTGCGCTGCTGCGTGACGGCCAGCGGGTGGCGGCAGTCGTTGGCGAAGGCCACTTAGCAGGGCTGGCGCGGCGGCTGGACCGCGTCTCGCCGCAGGTGGTGCCTCTCAGCCGGTTGCTTGAGCTCGGGCGTCAGGCGTAGCGGACCCAGCCCTGGAAGTCCCAGCTGGCGCTGGCGGGGGAGAGACCTTGTCGCTCGATTTCAATCCGGATGACATAGTTCCCGGTCACGCCATCGGTGGCGTTGGCTTCCAGGGCAACCGTATGGGAGGCGTCTTCGCCACCGGTGAGGCTGTCGCCCTCCGACCAGAGTTCAGCTCCGTCGGCGTCCAGCACATAAAGGGTGTAGCTGAAGCTGCCGCTGTTGCTCTCGACCGTCAGGTTCAGGTCAATGGCTTCAAGGAATACCTCGACTGGGAACTGCTCCTCGTCTTCGGCGCTGCTCATCAGGATAAGTGTCTGACCGTCGGAGTAATCGATCTGGAAGTCCTCAGGGATGACCCGCAACTGCTGAACCGCCTCGCCACTCTCGTCCGCCTCGTCAGTGACGGTGAGCGTGACGTTGCGCCAGCCGCCCGCAGTCCAGTTGTACTGCACCGTGTCGTTACTGCCGGTATCGCTGTTGCCGTCGCCAAAGTCCCAGCTGTAGTTGGCGATGGCGCCATTGGGCGAGCTGCTGGTGGAAGCGTCTAGCATCAGCTCGGTCCCGGCGCGCACCTCGCTGACTTCGTTGCCATCGAGCAGGATGCGGAAGCTCGCCTCTGGGCCGAGTGACCTTACCTCGACAGGCAGCGTCGCGGAGCCCTGCTGCCCTCCCCCGTCACTGACGGTGAGCTGCACTTGGTAGCTGCCCGCCTCGTCCCAAGCGTGGCTGGGCGACTGCAGCGTCGAGCCGTCGCCGTCGCCGAAGTCCCACTCGTAGTCACGCAGGTCGCCTTCCGGGTCGCTCGAGCCGCTCCCGTCGAACTGGATTGAATCGCCGGCGAAGACGGTCGTCGCGTCGGTGGAGATGACTGCCACCGGCGGCAGGTCGCGCACGCTGAACTGGTGGCTCACGGAATCTTCGCCGCCGCGCCCGTCGCTGACCGTCAGCGTCGCTGCGTACTCACCTTCGCCCAGCGACTGGCTGAAGCTGGCCTGGCTTGAGACCAGGCTCTGCGCCATGCCTGCCGGGCCGAGCTCCCAGCGGTAGCTGAGTGGGTCGAAATCCGGGTCGCTGCTGAGGCTACCGTCGAACTGCACCGGCTCGCCCTCCGAGTAGGCGCCGCCGCTGGCTGGCAGCCGGATGGCCGCCGTCGGCGGCCGGTTGGCCGGGTCAACCGTGACGAGCATGAAGTCGCTGTGCGACGCGCCGTGCGAGTCGCTCACGGTCAGCACCAGCCGCAGGTCGGTGGCGGCTTGCTCGATGGTTGCGCTGGCGATGGCTTCACGCCCCAGCTCGCGCGGCTCGCCGAGCCCTTCCAGCGTCCAGAGATAGGAGAGCGGGTCGCCGTCCGGATCGGTCCCGGACCCTACCATCTGGAATTCGACGCCCGCCTCGAGTCGCTCTCCAGGTGTCGGGCGCACAATCTGCGCCAGGGGTGGCAGATTACTCTCTCCCCCGTCGTCACCGTCCAGCAGGTCGATACAGCCCGCCAGCGGCAGCAGCAATGCCAGCACCACGGCCCCGATGCGCATCGGCCCGCCGAAGTGGCACGGTATTTATGTTGTCCTCTGCGCCCGCGCCCCTCAGGCTCCGCCAGCGCGGATGGGGCGGTGCGCGCCGCATCCTTCGCATTGCAGCACCAGTGTGCGCCCCTGTCGCTGGAAGTTGGTGTCGGGGCGGTGGCACTCCTCGCAAAGCACGAACGCCTTGAGGTAGGCGCTGACGCGGGCGGCGACTTTCTTCTCGGGGACGCGCCCCTGCAGCACCAGCCTCCGCCCCTCAACATTGCCTGCCGTGCCGAGCTCCTGCACCAGGTATTTTGAGAAGTGGTCCGGTTCGCGTCGCAGCGCGTCGGCCATGTCGCTGAAGTTGCGCAGGATGGTGCGCTTGCCCTCATAGAGCACTTGTGGCTCGGGTGGGACGAAGCGGGCGTCATCGGTCATGACGTCCTCCAGCCCCTCGCGGGCGCGGCTCAGTAGCTTGTCGTAGTCCAGCTCCACGTCCGGCCGCAGTCCAGCCACCTCAAAAAGGGCTACGGCCGTCGCAATAGCCCTACCAGCAGCCCTAATGAATAGCCGAAGTGCTGGATGAACAGAACCACAGGGGCGTAAAGCCCCTGCTTGAGCGAGCGCGTCTGGACCCCGACGAGCAGCCCCGCCAGCCCAAGCACGCCAAGGTAAGCGACATTGAGCGCCACTGGTAGCAGCCACGGCACCGCGACCGGCAGCGGCTGCCGCCACGCAAGCGCATAGAGCGTCATCAGCGCGACGAACGCCCCGATGAAGGTGTAGTGGCGCAGGTCGAAGCTGTCGGGATGCATGCGCGTCACTTGCGCGCGGGTAACACCGTAGTTGAACATCTGGCGCAAGAACGCCAGCGGCCGCGACCGCCGGTGGTGCCACACCACTACATCCGGCGCGTAGAGGATGCGGTGGCCCGCCTGCTGTAGCCGGATGTCGAACTCGACATCCTCGCCCGGCCAGAGAGTCGGGTGGAATCCGATGCCCGCGACCGCTTCGCGCCGCAGGACGTAGTTGCAGGTGGGGTTGTGGTCCACCTCGCACGGCTCATCGTGGCCGGCAGTATAGCGGAAGCGGAACAGGAACTTCGAGCCAAATATCCTGCCGACCGCCTTAGCGAATGGCAGCCCTTCGCGCGGGGTGAAGTTGGGGCCGCCGACACCGGCGTAGTCGGGATTCTGCGCAAGGTGCTGCACGGCAGCGCGCAGCCAGTCCTCGCGCAGAATGGTGTCATCGTCGGTGAAGGCAATATACTCGCCCTGCGCGGCGGCGACGCCGCGGTTGCGCTTCTCGCCCGCGGCAACCGGGTCGTGGATAACCTGTAGCGCAATCCCACCCTCTTGCGCCAGCCCCCGCGCTCGTTGTAGGTGTGGCGTCTCGGCATCGCCCAGCAGGATTAGCTCGAAGCGGTCGCGCGGGTAGTCGAGCCGCGCGACTGACTTCACCATCCCGCGAATGTAGCCCACGTTGCCAGTGGTCGGCACGACTATCGAGACAAAAGGTTCAGCCGCCATTTTTTCGACGACTGATATTTAAGCTGCCCCGTTGAGCAGTAATCCCACTTCGGCAGCGAGCTTCTCTGCCAGCTGTTCGTCACTGGTGCGGAGCAGCATCCGCCCCGAAGGATAGAGGTTGACCATGCATTCACGCTCAACAATCACCATCACGCCGGCGTCCACCACCTTGCGGAACTTGCGCTGGCGCAGCCATTCCAGCGCCCGCTGCAGGTCAAGCTTCGCCGCTTGGCGGGGCTTCAGCTCGAACGCGGCCGAGTTCTGGCAGGGGCGCAGCAGGTAGAAGCTCACAGCACCTG
>JAKURS010000017.1 GCA_022449705.1 Candidatus Poseidoniia archaeon
GATAGCTACCGAGTACACGTCTTTTCCGGTTTCGTAGCTCCAGAGTGGGGTGCTGCTGTCCCTGTCAAAGAGATAGACCTTATTGTCATTGGAGACGGCGGCAATGTACTTACCGTCGGCCGAAATGGCAACCGAGACCACGTCATGCCCTGTGCCATAACTCCGGACCGGCGTGCCGTCATCTCTGTTGAATAGATAGACCTTGCTGTCAAGTGAGCCGGCGGCGATGTACTCTCCGTTTGAAGAAATGGCGACCGAACGCACGTCGTCTCCAGTCGTGTAATCCCAGAGGGGTGTGTTGCTGTCCCTTTCGAAGAGGTAGACGTTGTCGTCGTCGGAGCCGGCGGCGATGTACTCGCCGTCCGCCGAGATGGCGACCGCCCACACTTTACCCTCAGTGGTGTAGCTGAACTCAGGGTCATTCGCTTCAACTTCCCCCGCCGTCATCAGCGCCAGCGCGAAGCCGGCAAGCAGCAGGAATGACCGTGGGGGCATCGGGGCTGCAGTGCCGGGTGGGTTTAGGGTTTTCTAGGGCGGCTGCGGTCATACAACCTCATAGTTGGGAGACAAACATAATTTGGGGTATGTCTCTATTTTCTAACAGGACCCGTATATCTCCTGTCACTACTTTTTCTCGTCATGAACGCCGCGTGCGGTGTCGCATAGTCCGTTATTGCGCCGACTTGCTAATCCGATTACTTCCCGCCATGCGGGGTCCAGTATTGAGGTGGTGGGCCCGCCTGGATTTGAACCAGAGTCAATGGCTCCCAAAGCCACAAGGATGCCAAGCTACCCCACGGGCCCGCCGTCCTCGCGAGCGGGGCCGGTAATTCAAATTGTTGGCCGCTCGAGCAGGTAGTGCGGCACTCGCTGCGGGCCGCACGCGTCCACCTGCGTCGCTCGCATCCCGGCGTAGCGGAAGCCGAGCTGTCGCAGCACCGCCTGCGAGGGGCGGTTGCCGGGGAGCGTGCTGGCGATAACACGCTGGAGCGCCAGCTCGCGGAAGCCCCACTCCAGCAGCGCCGCCGCCGCCTCGGTCGCATAGCCGTGGCCCCAGCGGGCGCGCGCGACCCAGTAGCCCAGGTCCGCTTCCTCGTCACCCACCATCGTTAGCCGTACGCCACCGACGAGCGCGCCGGAGTCACGCAACGCTACGATGCCTTCCCAACCTTTTTCAAGCGCGGCGGTGCGGCGCATGAAATCACGTGCATCGGCGAGTGTATAGGGGCTCGGCAGGTTGCAGATCCAGTCGTTGACCGCTGGCTCACCGATGGTGGTTGCCAGTGTCTCCAGGTCCGCTTCACGGCAGGGGCGCAGCCGCAGCCGCTTGGTGAGCAGCTCCACGGAGCTACTCCTCGAACTCCATCTCTGCCTCTTCTGGCGGCTCCAGCTCGAGCGGCTCCGGGAAGTGGCGCAGCACAACGATATCGTCCAGGTCCTGCACCCAGCGGAAGGGAACCTGGATGTTGGCACCGTCCGGGACCAGCCTCGGGTCGGTGCCGGAGATGTAGAGGCTGTCGACGCGGCGTCCGCTGGTGTCAAGCCCCACGTCGTGGACCGTGCCGAGGTGGGTGCCATGGCGGGTGTAGACCGGCAGGCCGAGCAGCCGCGAGGCGATGTGGAGCACGGTCGCCGATTGCAGGCGGGCTTAAGGCGTTTCGTTCCACAGCATATTTATATGGGGCGCGGGTGCCGCGGCTGCATGGGTCAGGTCAGGCCGACGTACATCAAGCGGATCGCCATCGAGCTGGTGAAAAACCATGGTGACCGTTTTACCGAGGACTTCGACCACAACAAGGTGCAGGTCTCCGAGCTGACCGACGTCAAGTCAATCAGCATGCGCAACCGCATCACCGGATATGTTACCTGCTACCGCAAGCAGGAACAGGCGTGACCAGGTTCGACGTAGTCGTCGAAGGGGCAGGACCGGCAGGCGCTACTGCAGCATACTACCTCGCGCAGCAGGGGAAATCGGTCGCGCTGGTCGACCGCGCGAAGTTCCCCCGCGAAAAGGCGTGCGGCGGTGGCCTCTGCGTCCATATCGAGGAGTTCGATCACATAATCAACAACTGGGACGATTTTCTTGAGTCGAAGTGCACCCGTGGACTCGTCTACGGACCGGATGGCCTGGCAGTGGACTACAAGCAGGACACTCCATTTTTCTACAACATCCGCCGCTTCAAGTTCGACAACAAACTGGTCGAATACGCTGTTGACATGGGAGCGACACTGATGGACGGCGTTGCGGTCAAGGATTTCCGGGTAGAGGAGGACCGCGTAGTCACCGAGCTGCGGGACGGGAGCACGCTTGAGAGCGAGGTTATTATCGGCGCCGGCGGGTCGTTCGACCTGGTTGCGCGGCGCATCCGCGCCGACGAGGGACTGCCAATGAAGTGGCGCGACGAGGATATCGCGACCGCGCTCTACTTCGAGGTTGAGGTCGGCCGTGAATACATGGACCGTGTATACGGCCCCGAGCGCATCTCGATGGCGCATATCAAGTTCAACGGGCTCGACGGCTACGGCTGGTCCTTCTCCAAGGACACGGTGCTCAATGTCGGCATCGGCTGCCCCCGCTCGACAATCCGCCGCGCGAAGGAAGATAATCCGGAGTGGGACGAGCGGCAGTACCTGCTCGACTACGTCGCGACGCTCAAGGAACAGGGCTGGTTCCCGCGTGAAATCGAGGTGACACGCAAGATGCTAGCCGGCTCCAACATCCCGGTTGGCATGGGGCTGCAGCCAAGCGCTGGAAATCGCATGCTGGTTGTTGGCGACGCCGGCGGTTTCGTCTCGCCACTCTCGGGCGAGGGCCTCTACTACGCGCTCGACTCGGGGCGGCTGGCAGCAGAGACACTGGAAGGACTGTTCGAGCGCGGCGAGTTCTCCAAGGCTGCGCTGATGGAGTACCACCGCGCCTGGCGCAACAAGTGGGGTGACGACCTGGAGTGGCTCAAGGTGGCGTGGCACCTGCTGATGTTCATGCCCAACTCGCTCATCCGCTACGCCGCGCTGGACGAGGAGACCAAGATGTTCTTTACCCACATGTTCGTCGGCTCGATGCCCGCCTACCAGATCAAGAACAAGGTGCTGGCGCTGATTGCGGAGGGCGTGCTGAAGCAGGATGTGCTGCCGCTCCTCAAGGGATCCGAAATCCCGCTGCCCGAGGTCCGGTCGCCCGCAGCCTGAAGTCGAAACCTATAAGAACTGCAGGCAGGGGTCGCCCGCGATGACTCCCGACGAGGAGTGGGACGACGAGGAGTGGGAAGACGATTACGACGGTGCCCCGCTTCTGGACAAACTGGGCTGGCTGCTCAGCCTGAAAGTCATTGGAGTGCTGCTGGTCGTCGGAGTGCTGCTGGTCGCGGCACTGGTGCTCACCGGATTCGGCTTCTATTTCGGTGTTGGCCAGCTCTCGCTGCTGATTGACGTTAACGAGGGGCTCGACCCCGGTGACCGCACCTTGGATGCGCAGATTACCGCCACATCACCCGCCTTCGGCATCCTGAGCCGCGAAGGGAGTTATTCCATCTCGTATGAGGGTGACCGGCAGGCGAGCGGCAGCTTCGAGATTGGTGACACCGGCCGCGACTCGCTCTCCATCGACTATGGCGAATTCTTCGTGGGCAACGGCGAGTATGTCATAGAGATAGAGCTGGGCGGCAAGCAGCAGTCCGACAGCGTCGTGCTCGAGAAGTTCGCCGATTCGGTCGCTGGCGCGGTTTCCAACTTCGGCGACGGTGACAGGCCCCTCGACAAGGATTCACCGGTGTTCGTCAGCCTGCAGTTCTCAGCCGCTGACGCGGTGCTTGTATGTCCGGTAGTATTAGATGGAGTGTGCATCTTGCACCCGTGGGTTGACATGACACTCTCCATCTACCACTACGAGAACCAGTTCCGGGAGGGCGACAATACCTATTGGGACGACGACTCGGAGCGGGGTGGTGAAGGTGCCGATGACTGGAACCTGGTTGCGACGCTCTCGATTGAGGTCGAGGGTAACCAGGGCAGCTGGACCGGCTCAGGCGCGAGCGGTGGCTTCAGCGCGGTCGAGATTCCGCCCTACAACCTGAACCTGGAGCTGCATCCGTCCGATGATTTCTATGGCACCCAGGGTAGCGGCGACTACACGCTGGTGTTCGAGTTCAGCAACCAGCTGGGCGATGACCTCACCTCCAAGCCGGGGCGCTCGGCCTGGAAGTGGTTCCACCTTTGCGACACCAAGGACGACGGTTCCTGTAAAGACTAGGGCAAGCGCAGCCCAATGATTAGCGCTGCTTCCAGGCCCAGAGCGATGGCAGTACTGCCAGCGCACAGAGCACCGCCATCACCTGCGTTGCTTGCCACTGTACCAGCGCCAGCACCAGCAGCGGCGCACCGAACGAGAGCCCGAAGCGCAGCGCGAAGGTGAAGCCGAAGAGCACCGCGCGCCCATCAGCGTCGGTCAGCTCCGCCAGACGTGTGTTCAGAGCTGGCTGGCTGCCGTAGCTGAATGCGCCGAATATCGCCATGCCCACCGCCGCGAGCCAGAGGTTGCCCGGCAGCGCCTCTGTCAGCGCCGCAGCAAGCAGTGCCACGCCGGCGAGCACACCAAGCGCCGAGACAAAAATGACTGGTCCCGCGCCGTGCTGCTCGATGGCGCGGCCGGCAGCCAGCGTGCCGGGGATGCCGGCGACTGTCGCGACCGTAATCAGCAGCGCAACCGTCGGGGCGGCGCCTTCCGGCGTCGTCCCCAGCGCGGCGAGGAAGTCTTCCACCTCGAGCGGGGTGATAACCATCACCGCCCGGAACGCGAAACCGTTTAGCATCGAGGCGCTTTGCAGCGCGACGACCGGGAGCGTCAGCAGCGCCAGCAGCGCGGTGCGCCCTCGCGCAGGCGGACCGGCGGGCGCGGGTATGGTCCCGAGGCCAAGCAGCAGCGTCGCCACCGCTGCGACGGCGAAGACCCACAGCACCCCCTGCGGCCCGACCCAGGGCCACGTCGCCGCCAGCAGCGGGCCGGCGACCTGCCCCACGTTGCCGCCGACGCCGTTGCGCGCCAGCGCTCGTCCGGTACCGTCAGGGTAGATTTCAGCCAGCACCGCTATCCCGGCCGGATGGTAGGCAGCCAGCCCGGCGCCGCAGACGACCAGCGCGGGGCCAGTCTGCTCAGGCGACGTAGCAGCCAGCCCGAGGCCGATTGCGGCGAGCGCCAGCCCGCCTGTCATCGTCTCACCGGGGCGCTTTACTGCGAGCCAGCCGGCGGGGAAGGCGCCGAAGCCGTACACCATGCCTCCCAGCGCGAACCAGCCCACCAGCTCCGCGCGAGACCAGCCGTCGGTCGCGACCAGGCCGAGGATGAGCACCGGGATGCCGAGCAGCACGGCGTGGGTGTAGCCGTGGTTGACTGCTAGGTACCAGTCGAGCCGCTTCACCGGAAGTCCGCCATCTTGGTCACCAGGAACCAGAGATTCTGCACACCATCCTCCCAGGTGTTGAGCTTGACGTCGCCAATCCGGTCGCGATATTCGACCGGGATTTCAAGCACCTTCAGGCCGCGCCGGAAGGTCTCGATCTTGATCTCCTCGGAAAGTGGCATTCCGTCGCTGGTGAGCTGGATTTCTTTTAATATGCGTCGTCGGAAGACCCACATCCCCGACTGAGAATCGCGAATATGGATGCCGTGCAGCACGTTGGTCGCCATGGTGAGCGACCAGTTGCCCATCCTGTGGGTCATTGACATCGCGCCAGTATCCATCATTGTCAGCCGGTTGCAGGTGATGAAATCCAGTCCGCGGTTGAGCAGCAGGGCCAGCACGTGCGGGATGATTTCGGCCGGGTAGGTGGTGTCGCCGTCCAGCGTCGCGATGAACTCGCCTGTGGCGGCGGCGAAGCCCGTTTTGTATGCCCTGCCGTATCCCTTGCGCGGTTCGTTGATTACGTGCGCACCGCGCTTCTCCGCCTCGGCGGCGGTTGCGTCGGTCGAGTTTCCGTCCACGACGATAATGTCCACTTTGAGCCACTCCAGGTCGCGCGGAATGGCATCGATGGTGGGTCCGATTGATTCACCTTCGTTGAGCGTCGGGATTACGACGGTCAGGCTGCACATTGGCCGGCGGATGGTACCCCCGTTTTAAGGACGCCCACGCTCGACCGGCGTGAGCCTGCCATTGCGCAAGGGGCTGGCGGCGCTGTCGCTATTCCTGGGGCTGATGCTGATGCTGGTCTGGAGCCACTGGGCCGACAGCACGCTGCCTCTCCTCGCTGTCGGTCTGGCACTGACGCTTGGTGGCGTCGTGTTGGCGGTACTGGCGCTGCGCGACTCCGCGCCTTAAATCCCCGCGGCGGGTGGCGCGGCGATGGGAGTGATTGAGACCCACGGTCTGACGAAGCGCTTCGGCGAGCTCGTCGCGGTTGACAACCTCGACCTCGACGTGGCCGAAGGCGAAATTTTTGGTTTGCTCGGCCCCAATGGCGCTGGCAAGACCACCACTATCTCGATGCTGGCGACGCTGCTCGGCCTCGACAGCGGCAGCGCCTCGGTGGCGGGCTTCGACGTCGTGCGGCAGCCCGCGAAAGTGCGCGAGCAAATTGGTATCGTGTTCCAGGACCCATCGAGCGACGACATCCTGACGGGCCACGAGAATCTCTACCTGCATGGGCTGATGTATGGCGTCCCGCGCGCGGTCATCCCGGGCCGCATCGAGGAGGCGCTGGAGCTGGTCCAGCTCAAGGGGCGCGAGCACGACCTCGTGCGCACCTACTCGGGTGGGATGCGCCGGCGCCTCGAGCTGGTGCGCGGGCTGCTGCACCACCCACGCATCCTGTTCCTCGACGAGCCGACCCTCGGCCTCGACCCGCAGACGCGGCAGCGCATCTGGGCGCACATCGAGTCAATCGTCGCCGAGCGGAAAGTCACGATTATCCTCACCACGCACTACATGGAGGAGGCGGACCGGCTCTGCGACCGGCTGGCGATTATCGACTTCGGCCGCATCGTCGCGCTCGATACCCCCACGGCGCTGAAGGCGGTCGTTGGCGGCGACACTGTCCAGCTCGAGGTTGCCGACTCCACGGCAGCCGCGGCGGCGCTTGAAGCCCTCGAGTGCGTCAGCCACTGCGAGGTTCGTGAAGGCCGGCTCGATGTCGCGGTGCAGGAGGTGGCGCAGAACCTGCCGGCGGTCTTTGCTGCGGCCGGGGAAATTGCGAGCTTTAACGTGCGCAACACCACGCTCGATGACGTCTTCCTGCACTACACCGGCCACGACATCCGCGATGAATCGGCGGAGGGCGTCGCGAAGCACATGAGTCGCGTGCGGCTGGTGCCCAAGTGAGCCAGCTCTCGGGGCTGTACGCCATCTGGCTGCGCGAGGTCAAGGTGTTCTTCCGCGAGTATTCGCGGCTCATCGGTTCGGTGCTGACGCCGCTGCTCTGGCTAGTCGTCGTTGGCAAGGGCATCGGCGCCTCCATCGAGGACGAGGCGAGCTTCGGGGGGTACGGTTATGACACCTTCATCTTCCCCGGAATTCTTTGCATGACGGTCCTGTTCCAGTCGGTATTTTACGGCCTCTACATCGTCTGGGACCGCAAGATTGACTTCCTGAAGGAGGTGCTCGCGGCTCCCCTTCACCGCTCGACCATCTTCCTCGGCAAGGTGCTGGGCGGGGTCACCGACTCGATGGTGCAGGTGACCATTATCGTCATCCTGGGCTACTTCATCTTCCCCGAATTACGGGAGAACTACACCGTGCAGAGCCTCGCCATCGTCTACCTGTTCATGTTCCTGCTGGCGGTGACGATGACCTCCATCGGACTCATTATCGGCTCGCGTATGGAGTCCCCGGAGGGGTTCTCGCTGATTGTGAGCCTGGTCGTGTTCCCGATGTATTTCCTGAGCGGCGCGCTGTTCCTGAAGCGCAACCTCACCAGCGAGGCGCCCTACCTCTACTGGGCGACGGTCGCTAACCCTGTCAGCTACGCCGTCGACGCCATCCGCTACACGTTGCTCCCCGTCGAGGCGTTCAACGAGTTCGGGCTGGCGCGCGATCTTGCGGTACTAGGCGGCTTCTGCCTGGTGCTGCTTGCCATCGGAACCTGGGCGTTCCGCACCATGCGGATCTAGGCCGGGGCATGGCGCACAACGCCGCCCGCCTCGCGGACTACCTTGCCGAACTCTGCCGAGTGCTCCAGCTGCTCGCTGCCGAGCACGGGGCCGTCCTGGCACACCAGCTGGCGGTCGATGGTGCAGACACCACAGAGGCCGACGCCGCAAGGCATGTAGCGCTCGAGACAGAGCTCGGCCCGAATCCCGTTGGCTAATGCCCATTCCAGCCCCTTGACCAGCATAGGCTCAGGGCCACAGCTGTAGAGCAAGTCCGGGCTTCGGCCATCGAGCAGCTCGGTCACGAAGCCGTGGTGGCCGGCCGACCCGTCGTCGGTCGCAATCTCTACTATGCCAGGAAACTCCTCGCGGTGGAAGATTTCATCGACGGTCGTGCCACCCAGCAGCGTCACCGGGTCAATCCCGCTCGCTGCGAGCTGCTGGGCGAGGAACAGTAGCGGCGGCGCACCGACGCCGCCCCCCATCAGCAGGGGTTGCCGTGCATCGAGCGAGAAGCCGTGACCGAGCGGGCCAGTTACGGCGAGCATGTCTCCCGGCCGGCACGCCAGCAGTGCGGCCGAGGTTGGCCCGAGGTCCTTGATTGTCAGCCTCAGCCGTCCCGGCTCCCAGCCGGCGACCGACATTGGTACCGCGTCGCACACCTCACGGCCGAAGCCGGCGGGCGGGTGCGGCAGCGCGACCATTACGAACTGTCCCGGTTCCGGCTGCTCCTCCCAGCCGCTGCACGGCGTGAGCCATAGCGAGTGGCCGACGGAAGTGCGATTGTCGATTTCCGTGAGTTTGGCCGCGACGGGCCGCATCACGGCAGCCACTCCAGCGCGTTACCGCGGAAAGCGTCCAGAGTAGCGTAGCCCTTGCGCTCCATCCAGCCGCCCAGTTCGGCGGCGATTTCGCCCAGCCGTTCCGGGTTGCCGCCAAGTGAGGTCCCGACCTGCACCGCCTGCGCGCCGCACAGGATATACTTCGCCGCGTCATCGCCGCTGGAAATGCCGCCGATGCCGATGACCGGCATTGCATGGCCCGCATCGCGCAGCGCGCGCACTGCCTTGAGGACGCAGCGCAGGCCGATGGGGAGCAGTGCCGGTCCTGAAAGTCCGCCAAAGGCGTTGCCGAGCACCGGGCGCTCCAGCTCCGTGTCGATGTCAAGCGCCGGCATGGTGTTGATGGCGCTGACCGCCGCTGCGCCCGCTTCGGCGCACGCCACGGCAATTGCGCCGATGTCCGCCACGTCAGGCGAGAGCTTGGCGATAACCGGCAAGTGTGCGGCAGCGGCGGCAGTTGCCGTCGCCGCTGCCGCAGGGTCCTGCGCGGTCAGCAGCCCGCTCCAGCCTGCCCTGGGGTGCGGGCAGCTCAGGTTGATTTCGGCCAGCTTCGCGCCCGCCCCGGCGACGCCTGCGGCCAGTTTGCCGAAGTCCTCCGGCGTGTCGGCGACCAGGTTGGGGATGACCGGTACCAATCCTCCCTGCAGGTCAAATTCGTCAAGGAACTCGGCCAGCCCGGGATTGGGCAGCCCCATGGCGTTCAACCAGGTTCCCGGCGCGACTTCCGCCACCGTCGGGCCAGCGTAGCCCGGGCGCGGCTCCAGCGAGATTGATTTCGTGACCAGCGCTCCCGCCCCGGAGTCGGCCATTCGCGCCAGGATGCCCGGCGTCGAGTCAAGGATTCCAGAGGCGAGCAGGACGGGATTGGCGAGCTTGAGCCCCGCCAGTTCCACACGCATGTCAGCCACGCTGCTGCCTCCGGCCCGGCAGTCGTGCCGCCCCCACTTAAAGGACGGCTATGCGGGCGGCTGCTCACTCGCGCAGGATGAACTGCGCCTGGCAGTGCGGGCAGCCCAGCTGGACTGGCCGCTGGGGAGTAGCGACGCTGATGGTGCCCTGGCAGGTGGGGCACGCTAGTTGAAGCGGTCCTTCAACATCATCGAAGTAGTCATCGTCTTCCTCCTCGCTGCGCAGCCGATTCAGCGCCAGTGCGCCGCCGGCTAGGAGCACCATCCCGAGCAGCAGCAGCCCCGCAATTCGCACCCAGTTGGCATCGTCGTCCCCGCCGCCCGGGGTGGTTGTAGCTGGGGATGGGATGACCACGACGTTGAGCATTGCGGTCGCGATGCCTTCGCGCTCGTCACTTACGGTAAGCGTGGCGGTGTAGGTGCCCGCCGCGTTGAAGATGGTCGCAAAGCTCCGGGCGTCCTGCTGCCCGTAGAGACTGAACGGCACCCCGTGCTGGTCAACAATGCTCCATGCGTACTCCAGCAGTAGGTCTTCCCCATCGGGGTCACTCGACTCCTCGCCCGAGAAGCTGACCTCCTGCCCCGCCTCAACTGTAATCTCGCCGCTCGTCCACGCGCTTCCGGCCAGCGCCACCTGCGCCACCGCTAGCGGCAGCTGGTTTTCGGGCGCGAAAATCCACACCGACTGCGACAGCGAACTGTCGGCAGCGGTCGCAATCAGGTGGCTCGGCCCCCAGTCGGCGGGAGTCCAGCCGAACACTACTTCCCGGGTTGCGCCTGCCTCGATTTCGACCGTCTGTGCCCCGACGCGCGTTAACTCCGCGTCAAGCACCAGCTCCACGCTGCCGGCGGCACTGCCGTCGTTGGCGATTGTGACCGTCACGGTCGTCGCGACGCCCTGCGTGAGTGTCTCCTCATAATCGATGTCGGTGACGCTGAATTGCGGCTCAAGTGCCGCGATGCTGAAGTCGAGCGCGAGCTGGTTGTTAGCGGTCGACGCTTCCTGCGGCGACGCCCCCGAAAGCTGCACCTCCAGTCGGTGGTCGCTCGCCTCTGCCTCCCACTCTGTGGAGAGTAGCACCTCGGCGCCGGCATCCACCGCCAGGCCATCCCAGCTCTCCAGCACGTTGCCGTCCAGTTCGAGCGCGACGTCCACCTCGCCGTTGGTCTGCCCCAAGTTGCGCACGGCGAAGCTGATATCGAGCGTCTCGCCCGCCAGCAGTTCACCCTGCAGCGCGAGCACGGCCGCGGCAAAATCCGGCTCCTCCGGCGGCGGCGCGACCTCCAGCTCCAGCTCGCGGTCGTCGTTCGCAGCGTGCTGGTCGGCCGGCGCGATGTCGAACAACTCCGCTCGCAGCGTGTGGTTGCCCTCGCTCGCCTGCCAGTGCGCCTCGACCACTGCCTCGGCCCCGGGGTCCAGCGCGGAGCCGTCGACCGTCGCGAACACCCCGCTCGCGTCGTAAAAGCGCACGCTGAAGCGGTCCGCTGCCTCTTCGCCCTGGTTGATCACGGTTGCGGCCAGCGTCACCTGCTCGTTGTGGACCGGCGCATCCGGCTCCGCCGCTAGTGCCGCCAGTGCCAGGTCGACCCCCTGTGGTGGCGGCCCGACGCTCACGGGGAGCTCAAACTCGTCATTGTCTCCGTTTTCGTCGTTGTCGGCAAAGAGTTCTGCTCGTAGTGTGTAGTCGCCCTCGGTGGGAGACCATTGTGTGGTGCGCGTCAGCTCATCATCAGGGTCAATGTCGGGCAGGTTCCATGTCTCCAGCTCGTCCGAGTCGGCGTAGAGCTCCAGGTGCGCGCCCTCGAGCACCGCGTCACCGATGTTCTTGACCGTGATGCCAAGAGTAACGTCATCGCCCTCGATTGGTTCCGCAGGGTCGCTGGAGAGTACGCTCACCTCGCCGTCGGGCTGCGCGACGTTCACGAACTCCCAGGCGTCGACGTACCCCCAGCCGGAGTAGTAGTTGTATTTCGAGCTGTTGTCCGGTTCGGAAGCGGCGCCCCACGGCTCGGAGAAGTTGCGCATGCGCCACATCACCTCGTTGTAGCCCGGTCCCGGCTCCAGCCCGGGGTCGTCCTGCAGTATCAGCGCCGCCAGCCCCGCCACGTGTGGGCAGGACATGGAGGTTCCGCTCATATCCGTGTAGCCGTCGGTCGCTATCGTAAAGGGCGCCGGCGCGCCCGCCGCGGCGGTGATACCGCTGCCGGGCGCCACGACGTCGGGCTTCATCTCGTCCCAGCGGTCATCATCGCCATCGTCATCGCGTGGGCCGTAGTTGGAGTAGCTATCCACCGGGTCGTCATCGCGGTCGACAGTATCCTGGTCATCAGTCGCGCCGACTGCAATTACCCAGTCGCCCGCCGCTGGAGCGGGTACTTCGTTGTCACCGTCGTTGCCGATAGCCGCTACCGCCACGATGCCTGCTGCCACGGCTGCGTTGGCCGCCTGCGAGATGGAGTCGGAGCCGTCGCTGCCGCCGCTGGTGCCGACCGACATCGACATCACCTGGATGCCATCGCTGCCGCTCGCGTCCCAGTCCTCGTCGGCGTGGTCCGTGCACCACTCAATGCCCTGAAGTATGTTGCCGCCGGCACCGAGGTCGGTCATCACCTTGACATCGACCAGCCGTGCCCCCGGAGCGGTTCCGATGTAGTCCGGCTCGCCGTCCGCTGGGTCGTCATCCGTCTCGCCGCCGGTCCCGAGCGCCGTGGAGGCGGTGTGCGTTCCGTGGCCGTTCCGGTCATCAGGGTCGCCGCCGCTGCCTTCCTCAGTGGTGTAGTCGCCGCAGCCTCCGACGCAGTCTACCCCGGCGATGAACCTGTCTTCGAAAGTCTCGTGTTCGTTGTCGACGCCAGTATCGAGTACGGCGATGACGACGCCGGCACCGTCGAGCCCTCTGTCCCACGCCACCTGGTCGTAGGTCGACGAGTCGCGCGCCTTGATAGCGCGTACCGAGGTATCGAGCAGCGGGTAGTAGATCGCCTGCCACTCAACCAATCGGAGGCCGGGCAACGCGGCCAGCCAGCTGACCTTGTGCGCCGGCACGTTGTCCAGCTGCCAGACTGGCAGGTAGTGCGACTCGTAGCTGGGTGCCAGCCCCAACGAGGCGAGCGCTTGCCGCTGCGCGTCACCGGGCTCTGCGTCGAAAACGAGGAAGATGTTGACCGCCTCGCCACGCGCCAGCAGCGGCCTTAGCCGGTCGTCGACCCCGTCACCGTCGTCGTCAAAATAGCTCGGCGCGAACTCCGGTGCAGCGGGACCCGGCACTGCCGGCACCGCTGACAACAGCAGCAGCATGACGACGAGGAGGTAGCGGAGCACGGCCGGGACGCTGGTGTTCGCGTAATAAAAGTACGGTGTGTGTGCCAGTAGCCTCTGTGCTCGCTTAGTGCAACCGCCGCTGCGCGACCGCCCACGCCACGACTCCAGCGCCCGCCAGCCCGAGCAGCAGCGCCGGAATCCAGCTGAAGAAGCTTGCTTCACTAGCAACACTCAGTTCGAAGGTGAGGTTTACCTGCAGCTCCGGCTGATTCACGCTCTGCGCGCTGAAGCTGACGCTGTAAATCCCGTCCGCCCCCGCGAGGCCAAGCAGCCGCACCTCGCGCGTCTCGAACGGAGCCAGTGACAGGTTGCTCTCGGCCAGGTACAGCTCCAGCCCCTCCGGCAGCGTTTTGGAGAGCACGACCGTATCAGGGCCGTTGCCGGTGTTGGTAACGAACAGTGACCACTCGCCATCGTCTCGCTCGCTGGCAGAGAGCTGTAGCCCGTAATACTGCGGTACGTTCACCGTGAAGGTGCTGCTGCCGGCGGAGAAGTTATTGTGGTCGATAAGCGAAATACCCACTTCGTGCGGGCCCGCAACGCTGCTGAGCGAGGGAAGGAAGGATGCAAGCAGGCTTGCGGTTCCAGCAGGCACAAGGAGCGGGTCAGTATACTGCGAATTTTCCGGATGGATTCCATACTGGAAGACGTTCCCATCCGCCCCCGCGAAGTATCCGGAGGTGTTTTGCAGACTCCATTCCGCTGGATAATCGAGCAGCAACTCTACGAAGGCAACCCCCTGTCCGGCGTCTCCTGTCAGCGTGATGTTCACAACCGTGGGCGAGAACTCACCATCCTCGAATTGTGACGTGCTTTCGTGCTCGGTCGTAACCTGGTAGCTGTGGGAACCAAGTGGAACGATTTGCAACACATAAATGTCCATATTACTCGCTGGATCTTCATCACTCTCAGCGTCCGAGGTGACTATCGCTGAAACAGTGTAGTTTCCCGCAGTCAGATTGCTGAGTTCCATGGGAGTGAGCCACTCCGTAGAATTTCCCGGTACGAGTTCGTCCCACTCGAATTGCCAGGTTTCCTCGCCGTCAGTGACGACCAGGTGGATAGAGGAGGCCGTGACAGTTCCCTGATTCGATATTGTTCCCCCCAGACCGAAAGGGTGACCTTCCGACAGGGACCCTGCGATTAGCCATTGTCCGTTCGGAAACCCGATTACTGGTCCGGCAATCTCCACCACCAGGTCCTGCAGCTGCAGGTCTACCACCAGCCCCTCGGCGATGTAGTGGTCCTGCAGCCAGCCGTCGCCGTCATAGAGCAGCGCATCGAGCCGGTAGCTGCCGGAGCGGTTCGGCGCGAGCAGGACCTCGGGAAGCGCGCCGCCCTCGCCGCCGCCGAGCGCGTGCTCCTCGTGCGCGATGATTTCGCCGTCAGCGTCCTGCAGGAACAGCTCTAGCCGCGTCGCGTCACCACTGTAATTGCCGGTGAGAGTGATGTTGGCACCGCCGGTGGCCGCCCCTGCTGCAAGCGACGCATGCGGCTCGGGGAAGGTGTGCATGGCGTCGATAAAGTTGCGCCAGCCGCCCGTGGCGGCGGCAAGGTCGAAGTAGAGTGAAGAGGGGGTTGAGGTGGGGTAGTAGACCGTCAGGCCATGCGCGTCGCTGACGTCGCGGTGGTCCGGTTTCGTCCAGTGGTCTTCGATGACGGTGGCATTCGCCTGCGCCTGCCGCACGCGGTCGCCCGCCAGACGAACCGCCGGCGATGGCACCTCTGCTGCAGCGCGCAGTGTCAGGTCGTAAAGGTCGCGGTAAGCGCTGTTCTCGAACACCTGGCTGTTGGCTCGCGCCTCGTCCACCTCATCGTGGTAGAGCGGCAGCGTCGCGCGTAATGCAGAGCCGAAGCCGGAAATGGCCTCATGGAGCGATTCCAGCTGCGCTGTGTCGACCACCGTTGCCGTCATCGAGTAGCCGCCGGGGACTGAGCCGTTGCGGTAGCTCTCAATGTAGGTGTGGACCACCGCCTCGAGCATCTGCTCGCGTGTCGTCTCCGCGCCGAGCAGCGGCAGCAGGTGGTTGTAGGTCCACCCCTCCTGTGGCTCAAACGCCTCCGAGCCGTGGACGTAGGCGGCGTGCTCCCGCAGCCCGTAGGCAATCTCGAACATCCCCATCAGGCAGGCGTCGAAGCCGATGAGTGTCAGCGGCCCGTGCCCGGCCGTGTCGCGATATTCCGCCAGTGCCCCCTCGATTTCGGGCACTGTCAGGTAGCTCCCCCCGTCCTCGGCGACGCGCCTGAAACCATCGCCGTGGTTCCAGATGACCAGGATGCGTTCCTGCGCCGGATATTCCGTCGTCGCCCATATCAGGAAGTCGCGCAGCGTGGCAGGGTCGCCCATGTCCAGCTCGTCGCCCCAGCCGGAATTGATGTCGCTGAGGGCACTTTCTTCCAGTCCTTCATGCAGCACCCGGTAGGCACGGCTGTCGTGTTCCCCCTCTTGGTCGATCAGCGCCACTACTTCGCGGTCGCTGTTCGATCCGACCATCTGCATCTCAATGAGGTCGTCGGCCGCCTCCTCGGAGAGTGAATTGTCGCCCGCCATGTAGACGTAGAAGCCCCATTTCGGCAGCGGTTCGTCGCCGCTCGCCAGCCCCAGCGGTGTGCCCGGTCCCGGCAGCGTGACCGGCGGCGCCAGCAGCAGCAGCGTCAGCAGCAGTGCGGCTGCTCGGCCCGAAGACATCAGCCCGCCTGCTCCACGAGCGATATAAAGGTCGGCGGCTGCCGTTTCAGTCCCCGGCGGCGTCGCCTGTCGGCGCGGTCGCCTCGTCGCCGGCCGGGGCGCTCAGCGCCAGCCAGAGCGGGAGCCCGACGAGGGTGAAGGTCACAATGCTTGACAGGAGATGGTAGAGCATGAACGGCAGCCCCAGCGTGTAGACCGCCAGCAGGTTGCTCGGTGTGTGCGCCCACCAGAGCCAGAAGACGCCAAAATTGGTCCAGCCGTCGTAGACCGCCGCGAAGACGACCCCCACGCCGGCGAAGCGCATTGCCAGCCCCGGCGATAGCCGCCCGCCAATCTGCGGCCGCCAGCGGCGCGAAGCGAGCGCCACGAGCAGGAAGCCGCTGTAGGTGAACGCCACGATGGGCGAGCCCCACAGGTATCCCAGCCACCAGTCGCTCAGCAGCATCATTCCCATCGTCACTGCGCACGCCCACGCGAAGGGCAGCAGCATCGCCGCCAGGAAGGTGGCTACCATCACGGTCTCGACGTTAGGTTGCGCGTGCAGTGCAATCCGTCCGCCCGCGCCGAGCAGCAACAGCACCCCGGCGGTGAGCGGCAGCGGCAAGCGACTGTGGTCCATTGCGCGGCCATACCGGACGCTATAAATATCATTCCCGGAGCGACGATAATACATCCGAGAATTGCTCCTCGGTCAAGCGCCGCGTGTTCAGGTTGTAGCGGCTGGGGTGGTAGCTGTCGACCAAATTCCATTCCACTCCGGGCAGCGCGTGGCGCGCGCCGTGGCCAAAGCGGAAATCCACCTGCCGGCCACCGACTGCAGTTACGACCTGGCGATGCGCTACTCCACCAAGCGCCAGTACCATCTCGAGTTGCGGAAGCAGCTGCAGTTCCCGTTCCAGAAAGGGACGGCATCGCTTCAGCTCTTCACCAGTTGGCTTGTTCTGCGGTGGCGCGCAACGCAGAGCGTTGGCGATACGCACTCTATCTAATACCAGTCTGTCTTCGCGCGAGCGTGAATTCGGGTTCGACCCCCATCCCTGCTCCCACAGCGTGCGGTAGAGCAGGTCGCCGGCGTAGTCGCCGGTGAACGGCCGTCCGGTGCGCCCCGCGCCGTGGGTGCCGGGCGCCAGCCCGACGATGAGCAGCCACGCGTCGCGGCTGCCGAACGACGGCACCGGCCGGCACCAGTAGTCGCCAGCGGCGAAGCCGGGCTTGCGGCC
>JAKURS010000018.1 GCA_022449705.1 Candidatus Poseidoniia archaeon
GACGTGGTGCTCGTCGTCGGGGCCAACGATACGGTCAATCCCGCTGCGCGCAGCGGCGAGGGACCGCTGGCGGGGATGCCCATCCTGGACGTTGACAAGGCACGCGTGGTCGTTATGGTCAAGCGATCGCTCTCGGTTGGATACGCTGGCATCGACAACGACCTGTTCTACGAAGATTCGACCATGATGCTGTTCGGCGACGGGAAGGAAATGATGATACGGCTGGTTCAGGCAATGCAGGAACTCTAGCCCCCAGACTGTACTGCTTCGAATCTTACTCACGTTCCGCTGCCCCTGCCTAAGTTCCCACACACTCGGTAATTCTGACGGGCTAACCCTATTACGCGGTGCTCACTCGCGAGCCGTGGCGACTATCGTGCTCGTCGAGCCGCAGCATCCCGGCAACGTCGGTGCCGTCGCACGGGTGATGGCAAACTTCGGCTGCGATGAGCTGTTGCTGGTTGGAGGCTGCGAAATCGATGACGACGCTATGGCGCGCGCCAAGGCTGGCCAGCCGCTGCTGGAATCCGCCCGTCGTATAGCATCGCTCAAAGAGGCATTGGTGGAAACGCCGGTATCAGTTGCGACCAGCGGAATCGTGCCCAAAGGAGACAGTCGCTGGCAGCGTGCGCCGCACCCGGTCCAGGAACTGGCCGATCTGCTGAAGGGGCGCGAACCGGCACTGGTATTCGGCCGCGAGAACCACGGCCTCGACCGGGGCGAACTGGCGCTCTGTGACTTGACAATCCAGGTCCCAACCAGTCCGGAGCATCCAGTGCTCAACCTGTCGCACGCCGTTGGGATTGTACTCTACGAGCTCTTCCGCAACGACGCTTTCCAGCGCCCTTACCGACCCGACGTTGTCGAGCGGCAGGAAATTGACCTGCTGGTTGAGCGTATTATGGAGGCTGTCCGTATGAGCCGCTTCGCCAAGCGACGGCTGCCGCGCGCCGAGACGACGCTGCGCCGGGTGCTGGTGCGTGGCGAAATTGATGAGTGGGACTATGAGACGCTAATGGGCATGTTCAAGGAGTTGCGCCCTCCGGTGGCAGGCAAATGAATTACGCGATGGTGACTGGACCCATGGGCGCTGGCAAATCGACTCTGATTCGCTCGCTCCCGGAAAAGGGCGTCTTTGCCCCCCCACCAGATGTGCCGGAGATGTTCCTCGACAACGCCTGTAGCTGCCGGGGACTGCAGTTCTACGAAATCGACGAGCCTACAGCGCTGGGCGGGCACTGGGCTGGCTGGCTCGGAGCGGCGAACGCGTTCCTGCTAGTCGCCGACGCGGGCGCTAGCCCTGTAGCGGTCGGGCCCCTGCTAGCGCGGCTCGGTTCAGCCTGTCCCGGGACTCCCTGCCTGCTCGTAGCGAACCGCTGGCCGGGCGGCAGACACGATGCATGGCAGCTGCCGGGAGTAGCGGCGGTCGAGCCCCTTTCACCGGGCACGGTTCTGGACGAGGAACGTGCGCTGGCGCAGCCGGAAGAAGTGGAACGCATTCTCGCACGGCTGCAGCAGCTGCTGGAGGCCGCATGAAACCGGCCGAAAAACAGCAGGTACTGGAGCTGTTGCTGCGGCTGGCGCGGAAAAGCATCGGCGAGCAGGAATTCGCGGTGCTCTTCGGGAGCGAGCCGCCGGCGCGAATCAGCGAAGTGACGCTGGCGCTGCGTGACAGCGAACCGTTCCTGCAGACGCTGCGGAATCGATTGGAGGCGGTCGCGCGCGTTGCCGGGGCGCTCGAGCTGGCCGGCGCGTCCCGCCTTGCGGAGTGGCTGGGCGACGACTGCGACCCCTGCCTGGTCGACCGCGCTGTCGAGGGCTACGACCTGCTCTACCGAATGCTGCTGGAGCTGGACGAGCTGCTGCTCTGGACCGGCTGGCCGCTGCTCGGAACGCTCCACGACCCCGCCGCTGCCCTGAAAGAATAAATCCTTTTATGGGAGTCATCTGCACCGTTGAGGCGAATGAAGGCTGAAACGGTATACTCGTTCGGCGGCGGGAGCGCCGACGGTGACGCAGGGATGAAGAACCTGCTCGGCGGCAAGGGCGCCAACCTGGCCGAAATGGTGCAGCTGGGAATCCCGGTCCCGCCCGGCTTTACGATTACGACCGAAGTCTGCAACTGGTTCAACGACCACGACCAGTCATATCCCAAGAGTTTGGACGGCAGCGTGCGCAAGGCACTCGCAGCGGTCGAGGCGGAGCTGGGACTCAAATTTGGCGACTCCACGCGGCCATTGCTGGTCTCGGTGCGGTCGGGCGCCCGCGCCTCGATGCCGGGGATGATGGAAACGGTGCTCAATGTCGGGCTGAATGACGCCACGTGCGAAGGGCTGATTGCGGAGAGCGGCGACGCGCGCTTCGTCTACGATGCGCAGCGGCGGCTGATGCAGATGTATTCCGACGTAGTGATGGAAAAGGCAGCCGGAATCAAGCCGGCTGAAGGCGAGGGCATCCGTGCGCAACTGGAGCACGAGCTGGAAAAGCTGAAGGAGAAACGGGGTGTCACCGATGATACCGACCTTTCGGCAGACGACTTAGAGGCACTCGTAGTTACATACAGGGCCAAAGTCAGGGAAGTTCTGGGCAAGGAGTTCCCGGAAGATCCCTGGGAGCAGCTCTGGGGCGCGATTACTGCCGTTTTCCTGTCATGGAACGGCAAGCGTGCTATCGCCTACCGCCGTATCGAGGGGTTGCCCGATGAGTGGGGCACTGCCGTCAACGTGCAGGCAATGGTCTTCGGTAACCTGAGCGAGGACTCGGCGACCGGTGTTGCGTTCACTCGCAACCCCGCCACCGGTGAGAACGCCTTCTACGGCGAGTGGCTGCCGCAGGCGCAGGGCGAGGACGTGGTGGCGGGCATCCGCACCCCCAATCCACTAAACAGCCACAGCCGCACCGAGTATTCGGGCGACCTTCCCAGCCTAGATGATGTGCATCCCGCACCTTACAGGGAGCTGGACGAAATCCAGCGCTCGCTCGAAAAGCATTACCGCGACATGCTCGACATCGAGTTCACCATCCAGTCCGGCCGCTTGTGGATGCTGCAGTGCCGCATCGGCAAGCGCAACGGCCCCGCCGCGGTGCGGATGGCGGCCGAGATGGAACAGTCCGGGCAGGTCTCCGCCGCGGAAGCGGTCATGCGTGTTTCCCCGTCACAACTGGACGAGCTGCTGCATCCCATCGTTGACCCCGAGGCCGAGAAAATGGCGACGCTACTCGTGAGTGGACTGCCGGCCGGACCAGGCGGCGCCAGCGGTCGAGTGGTCTTCACCGCCGACGACGCTGTTGAGTGGGCCACGCGTGGCGAGCAGGTGGTGCTGGTGCGCGAGGAGACCAACCCGGAGGACGTGGCCGGGATGCGCGCAGCCGTTGCAATCCTGACCGCGCGAGGAGGCATGACTTCGCACGCGGCGCTGGTCGCGCGCGGCTGGGGCATGTGCTGCATCGTTGGCGCTGGCGAGCTGGAGATAGACGCCCCCGCCAGGCGATTCTCCGTCGGGGACCACACTGTGGCGGAGGGTGACTTGGTCACGCTCAACGGCACCGCCGGCAAGGTCTACGCCGGGGAGCTGCCGCTACGCGAGACTGACGTCTCGAGCGAATACCTGTCGTACTTCCTTTCGCTGTGCGACCGGCATCGCGAGCTGAAGGTGCGCACTAACGCCGACACGCCGGCTGACGCGCAGCGCGCGCTCGAGTTCGGTGCCGAAGGCATCGGGCTGTTCCGCATCGAGCACATGTTCTATGGTGAAGGCTCCGAGGAGCCCCTGTTCCACCTGCGCAAGATGATAATGGCCGGCTCGCGCGAGGAACGCCAGGCGGCGCTCGATGAGCTTTACCCGCACATGAAGGACGACATCCGCGAGACGCTGCGCGCAATGGCAGGGCTACCGGTAACTATCCGGTTGATGGACCCACCGCTGCATGAGTTCATCCCGCACGAACCGAAGGGGCAGGCACAGCTCGCCGAAGCGCTAGGCATCGATGGCACTGAGCTGGCGCGACGTGCCGAGCAACTGCGCGAGACCAACCCCATGATGGGACACCGCGGCGTGCGCCTGGGCATCACCTACCCGGAGATTACCGAACTGCAGGCGAAGGCAATCCTGATTGCCGCGGCAGAGCTGCAGGCTGAAGGCATTGCGGCGCTACCGGAAATCATGGTCCCACTCACCGCCACCGAGGCGGAGTTCACCCACCAGGAGAAAATCGTGCGGCGCGTCGCCGGAGATGTCGAGGCGGCGCAGGGCTGCAAGCTGGACTACCTGGTGGGGACAATGATTGAGATTCCGCGCGCGACGCTGATGGCGGGGAAGATTGCCGAGACGGCCGAGTTCTTCTCCTACGGCACAAACGATCTGACACAGATGACCTTCGGCTTCAGCCGCGATGACAGTGGCGGCTTCCTGCCCGAATACGTCGAGCAGGAAATCCTGCCCGCCGACCCCTTTGCAACGCTCGATGCGGGAGTGGGCGAGCTGATCTCAATCGGCATCGAGCGCGGTCGTGCGACCCGGCCGGACCTGAAGATCGGCATCTGCGGCGAGCACGGCGGTGACCCTGCGTCAGTGGCATTCTGCCACGCGGCAGGAATGGACTACGTCTCCTGCTCGCCGTTTCGGGTGCCTATTGCAAGATTAGCAGCTGCACAAGCGGTGTTGAATGGCTGAAGACACTTCCATCGGCGCGCAGCGGCTGCTCGAGTTCAGCGTCGGCTTGGGCGTGCTGACGCTCGTGGCTACCTACATCATCTCAACGATTGGTGGCAGGGTAGCACCTTTCATCCCGATAATTTCCGAAATGCCCTTCGCAGGGCCGGAATCCAATTTCTACGGCCCCGGCCTCGCAATCAGCATATTCTCCTTCATCCTGCTGGCGCAGGTTTTCCACAGGATTTTCACTCCATTGGCGCGGGAGCTTGGTGGAAACTACGAGTCCTGGAACGATTTAATCAGGATTATAGTAACCTTTGGAGGTATGTGCGGGATTATTGCAGTCAACTTCCACTGGATTGATTATCCCATACTGCATGGTGTGACGGCAGGGATAGTGTTCACTTCCTTCTTGGTGTGGGGTACCTTCGCTTGGCACCTCCTGCAGAAGTCGGGCAGGAGCCACAACGTCAGGAAATATGCCGTCTATTCGGGCTGGCTGTTCTATATCCTGATGATAATATTCAGCGGCCTTGACAGTCAGGAGCTTATCGCAGAAGGGAAAGGTCCGTTCTACAGGCTGGATAATCCTCCTTCAGTTGATGACGCAAGGTCGCTCTACCTCAACCTGACGGCATTCTGCGAGTGGGGCATGGTGTTCTCGTTTTACGTCGGGGCGCTGACCTTCCGGCAGGAACTGGAAGGCGTCCGGTTCTAGCTGCTCTTCGCGTCCAGCGCGACCGCCCTCTCGATAAGTTCGCGAATTCCCGCCTCGCCAATTTTCGCGCCGGGAAAGAGCTTGACGTGCCGCATCCCCTTGCCGGCGCCTTCGAGCAGGCCGTGCGGGTCATCCAGCTTGGCACCGAAAAAGAAGAAGAGGTCCACGTGCTTGCTGAAGGCGCCCAACCCACAGACGTTGCTGTTGCCAGACCAGTTGGGCGCGCCCCACTTGAGGCCCTCGCGCAGGGCGGGCGCCGCGGAGCGCAACAGGTCGCGCGCCTGCTCGCAGAGCGGCCGCAGCGCCGACTCGCTTTCTTTTATATATTCATCGACAGTCGTAATTTTCCGGCTGCTCATTGCTTTGCAGATAGCCGCCCGCACCGGTTTCCCAATCCCACGGTTGCTGCCTCTGCAGGCCCGGGCGGGCAGCGCGTAAAACCCTTATACCGCGAGTGGCTCGCCCAGCCGTTGGGGAGCGTCGACGAGGAACTTCTGTACGCCATCCGTGCGATGGAGGTACTGCTGCAGTCGGGAGTCGGCATCGCGGAGGCGATGAAGCATATCGCCGATGAGGACTACGGCGACCTTTCAGTCGAGTTCCAGCGCATCTTCAGCGCGGTGGAGGGCGGCTCGATGCTGGGTGACGGGATTCGGGCGCAGATGCGCGCAACCAGTTCAGTGGGGCTGCGCCGCACGCTCTCGGTGCTGGCGATGTCGGTCGAGCAGGACACCAACGTCATCGACAGGCTGCGCTCGATTGCCGACAAGGAGTCGCGCTCACGCCGCATCGAAATCCAGGCGTACATCGAGTCGCTTGGCGCTGTCGCCGAGCAATTCTTGGTAGTCTCGGTGCTGGTGCCGATTATCGTCGTTATCATAGCGGTTATCGATGGCCTGCTCGGAGCCGCCGGCCCGATTGGGGGCAGCATGCGCATGCCGCCTGCCTGCACCCCCATCATGTTCCTGCTCGCGACGCTCGCGATTGCCGGACTTGTCATACGCACCAAGGCACGGGAGCCGAAGGTATGAGCCTGCACGAAGCGCTGGACCCGCTCTTCGAGGGGATTGACGGGATTTCGACCGCGTTTGGCGCTCTGGTCTGGACCGCACTGGGAGCGTGGGCCATCGTCAGCATCATCATCTACCTGCCGCTGAAGCGGCTCCGCGCCCAGCGCACCGAGCTGGAGAACGTCTGGCCCGAGGTGCTCGGAGAACTGGCGGAGAACCTGCGCGCCGGCATGGGGGTCGAGTCGGCGCTGGACGCAGTGGCCTCGGCACGCAGTGACCGCATGGGCGAGATGCTGCGGCAGACCGTGGCGGAGATGCATGACACCAGCTTCACGGAGGCGATGCAGAACTTCGCGCAGCGCAGCCGCTCGCCAATGATTTCACGCGTCGTGAGCATCCTCAACGTAGCGCTGGTCTCCTCGGGCAGCTTTTCGGAGACGCTGGAACTGCTCTCGGAGGAGTTCTGGGAAATCTACCTGCTGCGCAAGGAACGGGTCGCCAAGACTAAAGGCACTGCCGACTTCATCCTCTGGTCGGGCGCCGCAGTCTGTCCTGCACTGCTCGGCTTCATCGTCGGGGTCTTCGGCTCGGGGACGGTGGGCAGCTTCCAGCTGGACGTTGGCCTCGGAACCCTCAACCTGTCGCTGCTGCTCTACGTGATGGTACTGGGCGCGGCGGGGGTCTGGATGCAGTCGGTCATCCTGCAGACCACGCGCACCGCGCTGCTGCGCACGCCCATCTACATGCTGCTCGCCAACACCACGCTTTTAGTGGCTCTGAAGCTGCCGGCGGCGTTCCTATGAGCCAGTCGCAGGGCAAGGTCATCGGCAGATCGGCCAACGCCCAGATTATCCAGCTGCCAGGGCAGGACCTGCCAGTCTACCGCGTCCTGAAGCTGGTCCGCTCCAGCAGCTACGGGCCACTGAAACCACTTCTCGAGGACGACGACCTGGAAGAGGTGATGTACAACCTGCCCGGCAAGCCAGTGATGGTCTACCACCGCAAGCACGGCATGTGTGTCACCAACATCACGCTCAAGGAGGAGGAAGCGCTTCAGATTATTAAGAAAATTGCCGCCTACGTGGGGCGCAAGGTGGGGCTGGACAATCTGCTGTTCGACGGGCGGCTCCCCGATGGTAGCCGCGTCAACGCAACGCTACCGCCTGCGTCACCCGGCGGGCCGACACTCACCATCCGCAAGCAGACGCATGACCCACTCACTTTCGTTGATCTCATCCGCTTCGGAACGTTGACGCCACGGCTGACAGCGCTGCTCTGGATGTTCGTCGACGGGATGGGCGCCGCGCCCTGCAACATCCTGGTTTCTGGGGGCACCGCCTCAGGGAAAACGACGACACTGAACGTGCTCGGCCTCTTCATCCCGTCGCGCGACAGGCTCATCACCATCGAGGACGTGACCGAAATCCAGCTGCTGCACGAGCACCACGTCCAGCTCGAGACCGTCAACCCGGCCAAGGCAGGCGACCCGGAGCTGGACATGGACGCGCTGCTGAAGAACACGCTGCGCATGCGTCCCGACCGGCTGATTGTGGGCGAGGTGCGTGGCCCCGAGGCACGCACGCTCTTCACCGCCATGAACACCGGCCACGACGGCTGCATGGGCACGGTCCACGCCAATACCGCGCAGGAGTCGGTGCAGCGGCTGGTGAACCCCCCCATGTCGGTGCCTGCCATCATGCTCAACGCGCTGCACCTGATTATCATGCAGAGCCGGCTCAACGTCGGCGGCCAGCAGGTGCGCCGCATCACCGAAGTTTCGGAGATGGCGGGACTGGAGGGCGACAAGCCGCGACTCAACACCATCTTCCGCTGGGACCAGAACAAGGGAGCACTGGTCGAGACCGGCGTCCCGAGCAAGCTGCGCGAGCGCATCGCCAGCAGCGCCGGCGTCTCGCCCGCCAAATTCGACGAGATGGCGCGCAACCGGCAGAAAATCATTGAGACGCTGGTCGAGCGCAACATCTCCGACATCACGCAAGTGACGCGGGTGGTTCAGAACTACTACCACAAACTGGCTGGCTGATGGCGCATACTTACGCCGAGGCGGGGGTCGACATTGACGCCAGCAACCGTGCCACTGCGGCACTGGTAGCGCAGCTCAAGGGCCCTGCGCGCGAGGGCGATGGCGCTCCCATCACGCTGGAGAATGGCTTCGCGGGGCTGGTGCAATTGGGCGACGGCGCGCTCGCCATCTGCACCGACGGGGTCGGCACCAAGCTGCTGCTGGCGCGGGAGCTAGGTAACTTGGACACGGTCGGCATCGACTGCGTGGCGATGAATGTCAACGACCTCATCTGCGTCGGCGCCGAACCGCTCTCGTTCGTCAACTACGTCGCGCTGGAAGAGCCGGACGCGGAGCTGATGGCGCAGCTCGGCGCTGGTCTCGCTGAAGGGTGCCGGCAGGCCAACTGTACGCTCTCGGGCGGCGAAACAGCTGTCGTGCCGGAGCTGGTGCACGGTTTCGACCTAGCGGGAACGGCGGTTGGCTGGGTCGCGCGTGGGGACATCATCGATGGCTCGCGCGTCGCCGACGGCGACGCGCTCATCGGCCTCGCCTCTTCCGGGCCGCACTCGAACGGCTACACGCTCATCCGGCGGCTGTTCGACGGCGACCCTGCCCTCGGCGCGCAGCTGGTGGCGCCGACGCGCATCTATGTCCAGTCCGTACTGGCGCTACTCGGGGCGGTGGAGGTGCATGCGCTGGCGCACGTAACGGGAGGCGGGCTCGAGAACCTGCCGCGCATGAACCCCGGCTTCCGCTACGTCATCGACAACCCGCTGCCGGTTCCTGAAGCCTTTGACTGGCTCCAGCGCAAGGGCAAAATTACGCCGGCGGAGATGTATCGCACCTTCAACATGGGGCTGGGGATGGCCGTCGCCGGCGCCGGCGGCGACGGCGACAGGGCGCTGGAAGTGCTAAAGCAAGTGGGCGAAACTGTGCAGGTAATCGGCTGCGTCACCGCCGGCGAGGGCGTCGCGCACGCCGCGCTCGAATAGCTTCAGGCCTGCTGCCGCAGGTAGTTCAGCGCCGAGCCGGCACGGAACCACTCCACCTGCTGCTCGCTCAGGCTGTGGCTGCAGCCGAACTCATCAGCCGTGCCGTCGGAGTGCGCGACGCCGACCGTGACGCGGCTGCCAGGACCCAGTTTTGCCAGACCGGTGATGGTGAGTCGATCGTCGGTCCTGATGAGCTCCCAGTCCGCCGGCTCATCGAAGACCAGCGGCAGCACTCCTTGCTTCTTCAAATTGGCTTCAGCGATGCGCGCGAAGCTGCGCGCAATAATCGCGCGGCAGCCCAGGAAGCGGGGCGACATCGCCGCGTGCTCGCGCGAGGATCCTTCGCCGTAATTCACGTCCGCTACAACGACCCACCCCTGATTCGCATTATGGTATTCGCGCGCCACCTCTGGCAACAGCGCCTGCTCGCCGGTAAGCGCGCTGATGGCCGTGCCCCGCTCGTCGGTGAAGGCGTTGCTGGCGCCAATGTAGGTATTGCCCGAGATGTTGTCAAGGTGGCCACGGAAACGCAGCCACACCCCTGCCGGCGAGACGTGGTCGGTAGTGCACTTGCCCTCAATCTTTACCAGCACCGGCAGCGCCTCTAGGTCGCCCTCCGCCAGTGGCGCAAACGGCTCGAGCAGCTGCAATCGCTCGCTGGCGGGGTCCACTGCCAGCTCGACAGCGGAACCATCGGGAGGCGGTGCAACATAGCCCGTCAAGCTGGTCTCGAACCCCGCGACAGGCAGGTCATCACCGGTCGGCGGCGCCAGCCGGAATTCGCCGCCAGCCCCGTCGGACAGCGGGTCGCGTAGCGGGTCGAAATCGAGCCTCCCGGCTAGCGCCAGCGCTGTCACCACTTCGGGGCTGGTAAGGAACGAGAGCGTGGCGTGGTTGCCGTCGTTGCGGCCGCTGAAATTACGGTTGTATGACGAAATTATCGAGTTCACCTCGCCGTCGGAAATGTCGTCGCGCTGCCACTGCCCGATGCAGGGACCGCAGGCGTTCGCCAGCACGGTGCCGCCAATCGCCTCCAGCGCTGCCATCTGGCCGTCGCGCCGGATGGTGCGGTCAATAGTGTCGGAGCCAGGAGTGATATAGAACGGTACCGTCGCGCGCAGGCCCAGAGAAATCGCCTGACGGGCTACTGCAGCGGCGCGCTCCATATCCTCGTAGGAACTGTTGGTGCATGAACCGATAAGTGCCGCGTTAAGCTCCAGTGGCCACCCTTCCCGTCGGGCTTCTGCACCCAGCCCCGACACTGAACGTGCACGGTCGGGCGTGTGCGGACCGACAACCATCGGCTCCAGCGTCGAGAGGTCAATCTCGATTAGCTGGTCGAAGAACTCCTGCGACGCAGCTCCGACATGCGGGTCGGCACGCAGCTCCGGGGCGTGCTCGTGGGCAAGCTCCGCCAGTTCCCCGCGGCCAGTCGCCTTTAGGTATTCTGCCATGCGCTCGTCAAACGGGAAAATCGAGGTAGTCGCACCGACCTCGGCACCCATGTTGCAGATAGTCCCCTTGCCGGTGCAGGAGATGCTGGAGGTGCCGGGGCCGAAATATTCGACAATGTAGCCTGTGCCGCCCTTGACGGTCAGGGTCTCGCACACTTTCAGGATGACGTCCTTGGCTGACGCCCAGCCGCTTAGTGCGCCGGTCAGGTGGACGCCAATAAGGCGCGGCCAGCGGATATTGAACGGCAGCCCCGCCATTACCTCCATCGCGTCGGCGCCGCCGACGCCGATGGCAACCATCCCCAGGCCGCCTGCGTTAGGGGTGTGAGAGTCGGTACCAATCATGAAACCGCCGGGAAAGGCGTAGTTCTCGAGCACCACCTGGTGGATGATTCCCGAGCCGGGCTCCCAGAAGCCGATGCCGTACTTTGCCGAGGCTGACTTCAGGAACGCATACACCTCCGCGTTAACGTCGTTGGCCGCAGCGAGGTCACTATCGCAACCACTGCGCGCCTGAATCAGGTGGTCGCAATGGACCGTCGAGGGCACCGCCACCTGATCGCGCCCCGCTAGGGCAAACTGCAGCAGCGCCATCTGCGCCGTCGCATCCTGCATCGCGACGCGGTCAGGGTGCAGGTCAACGTAGCCCTTTCCGCGCTGTGGCAGCTCCTGCCCCGGGGTGAGATGCGCAAACAGGGTTTTCTCGGTCAGCGTCAGTGGCCGCCCCAGCTGCTCGCGCACGGCGGCGTGGCAGGCTGCCAACGACTCATAAAGCTCCCGCACGGCGGCAAGGTCCATCATCACGCCCCTGTTTAGCGGTTATGTATTGCTTTCGCCATGGTCCACTGCCCAGAATATTACTGCCAGCGTCCAGAACGCGAACGCGCACGGCAGCGAGAGGGACTGACCGGAGGCAGGGACGATGTACTCGCGCTCACCGAAGAGCAACAGCAGTCCCACTGCCGCGCCCAGACCGAAGAAGGTTGATGTGCAGATCCTGAAAAAACCCATCACCAGCTGTCCCAGATGCTCTTCTTCGCCATTTCGATGGAATAGAAGCTGCTATAGACCAGCCACTTGCGCCAGCCCTGCAGGTTCATCTTCTCCCAATCCACGGTATCACCATCTCGGACCTTGCGCATTGCCATTTCGAAAGCGCGGTTGCCGAGAAGGGCGAAGATACCGCGTCGCGCAATGTCCGCTTGCTTGCGGTTCCGGAACTGCGCCTTCCACATCTGGTCGTAGTTGCCGCCGTTGCTGAGCGCGCGCTGCGCCAGCACTCCCGACTCGATGGCATAGTTCATCCCGAAGCCGCGCCACGGATCCTGGAAGCCGGCCGCCTCGCCCGTATAATAGACTCCGTCGCGCACCGCGGAGCGCGGGAACTCGGCACCGCCCTGACCCCCTACGGTGCCAACCGGTTTCGCACCGTCAATGATGTCGCGCAGTACTTTGCGCTCCTCCACGGCCTTATATAGCAGTCGCCGGACTTTTTTCGTATGCGGCCGCGAGCAGCAGTTCATCACCTTGATAGTATCATCGTCCATCGGGATAATGTAGAGGTACCAGCCGCGCGGCGAGTACTTTTCGTCGTGCATGTAGAGGAACTGGTCGCGCGGGAAATCAGAGTTCTCGTAGTAAGCGCCGAAGGCAGCCATGTCGGTGCGGTAGGAACCGGTGGCGATGATATCACCCGCTTGCGGCTTCGGGCGCGACTTGTAGTGGAACTCGGCGCCGAACTGCTCCGCCTCCGCCGCCAGCCCCCGTTCGAGCGAACCTTCGCCACCGCGCAGGATAAGCGGCAGCGGCTCCTTCATGGTGATGGTTAATTCGCGCGTTTGCGTGCAGCAGACGAATTTCTGCGCGTTGCGATAGGTGAACTCCGGCTCGAGTCCCCAGCGCTTCAGGTAGGCTGGCGCGCAGGATTCCTCCCACGGCGCGTCGGGTCGCTCCTTCAGCAGCACCTGATAGTTAGCGTGAAACTGCTCACCCACCTCGCGGCGTGCTTCGTGCACTTCGACCTTTTCGCCTCTCTTCGCAAAGTTGACCGCCGCCGCCAGCCCTGATAGACCTCCGCCTATTATGCGCCTCATGCCAGAGTCCGGGTAGTGTTGCGCTGTGGCACGGCCGGATAGGTGAGTGCCCCGACGGGGCAGATGCGGACACAGAGCAGGCAGTCCGTGCAGTTTTCGTCAATCCAGATGTCGCGATTGTTATACTCGAGAAACATCGCATTAGTTGGGCAGACGCCGACGCAGGCGCCGCAGAAGATGCAGGTGTCATGCGCCAGGTCCGGTTTTATCGCGAGACGATTGCCATCAGGGTCCCACCGCTGGCCCGGCGGCAGCGGCTCACCGAGGGCCCAGCGGCGGCGGGTCGCACGCTGGCCGTTGGGGTGGAAGGTGATCTCCCAACCGTGCCGTTGGCCGTCAGCACAGTTGGTTTCACGCTTCGGGGTGCCGTTCGGCCAGCTCTCGGTTTCGACGGTAACGGAGGGGGCCACGCCGGTCGACCGCTCCGCCACCTAAAATTCTTTGCTCGTATCTCCCCTAGCTATTTAGCAGCCACCGCGCTGCCGCGCTCCCATGCCCGACCGCTTCTGGGAGCAGCCTATTGAAAGCGGCCCGCAACCCACTTCCGGGTCTCGATTCGACATAATCGTGGTCGGAGGCGGTCCCGGCGGTTCGGCTGCCGCAAGCTATGCGGCACTGGCGGGCCACAGGGTACTGCTGCTCGACAGGGCGGTATGGCCGCGTGACAAGACCTGTGGCGATGCCGTGGGCGGCAAGTCGCTCTCGCATGTCGAGGAACTGGGAGTGCGTGAGCGGCTTGAGGCGTCACCGCACTTCAGCATCACCGGAGTGCTCTTCAGCAGCCCACGCGGCGATGAAATACAGGTATTGCGGCCGGACGGGATGTTGTCTGGCTACGTCCTACCACGACTCCAGTTCGACCACATCATGTTCCAGCGTGCCTGCGAACTGGTACTGGAGGTGGGCGGAGCCGTGATGCAGGGTTTTTCGGTGCGCGAGGTGCTCTTTGATAACTCCGCCAACGGCCCCGACCCCGGCCCGGGCGTTGGCGACCTGCGACGCGTCACCGGTGTTGCGGGTGACACTGGAAACCGCACAAAACCGCTAGTGTTCAGTGCGCCACTGATCATCGGTGCGGGCGGGGTGCGCTGCCCCGTCGCGACCGCAATCGTCCAGGAGACCTACGACGGGCGTATGGTCGACCGCGGGAAGCTGCACTACAGCGCCGCCTTCCGGCAATACTGGCGTAATGTCAGAGGCGCGACTGCCGACTCGGGGCCAATTGAATTCCACTACATTGACGGGGTGCTGCCGGGCTACTTCTGGATTTTCCCAGTAGGCGGCGGCGTCTGCAACGTCGGCTTTGGTATCGCGCTGCGCGACCTGGAGCTGCACAACCGTAAGCTGCGCGGACTGCAGGAGTTTATCATCAATGAAGTCCCACGTTTCCGCGATCGCTTCGCTCAAGCGGAGCTGGTTGAGGGCAGTAGCCGGGGCTGGCAGCTGCCGCTCGGATCGCCACGCCCCGGAGAGCAGTTTCAGCCACGGCGCGCCTTTGCGTCGGGAGCGATGCTGGTTGGTGACGCTGCCTCACTGGTTGACCCGTTCACCGGTGAGGGAATCGGCAACGCGCTGCTCTCGGCCAAGCTGGCGGTGGCCCACTTCGACCGTGAGGTGCATGTACGCGGGTTTCCGCCCGAGGCTGGTGCGGAGTATCAGCAGGCGCTCTGGGACAAGCTGGGATACGAGCTGCGCAACTCCTACAAAATCCAGCGGCTGACACGCCGCCGCTGGCTGCTCAACTGGTTCATCGGCAAGGCGCGCCGCAAGGCGGAGCTACGGCGTGTGCTCACTGAGAGCCTGATGTCACGTGAGGCTCAGGCGCAGCTGACAAGCCCGTTCTTTCTGTTGCGACAACTTCTATTCTAGAACTTGCCTTCACGGGGCGCATTCCCTGCGGCTCGCCCCAAGCTGCTTATGGTTCTGGCCCATAACACCGCGTTGCTCCCTGATAACGAACTGCGGCGCTACGCCCGCCATCTGGTGCTGCCTGAGGTTGGCCCGAAAGGCCAGATGCGGCTGAAGGCAGCGCGGGTGCTGGTCGTGGGAATGGGAGGCCTGGGCTGCCCGGCGGTCCAGTACCTAGCGGCCGCCGGCGTAGGGCGGCTAACACTCGTCGATGATGACAAAGTGGAGCTAACCAATCTGCAGCGGCAGCCGCTCTACGGCGAGGCAGACCTGGGTCGGTCCAAGGTGGAGGTAGCTGCCGCACGATTGCGCGCGCTAAATTCCACCATTCGGGTGGAGGCGTTGGTGGAGCGGGTCACCGCCGCCAATGTTATGGAACTGGCGCAACAGCACGACCTGGTGCTGGACGGCACCGACAGCCTGGTTGCGCGCTACCTGCTGACCGACGGCTGCCACCTGGTGGGGGTGCCTCTGGTTCACGGGGCGCTGCGCCGCTTCGAGGGGCAGGTGGCCCTCTTCCCCCCGCAAGGCCCTTGCTACCGCTGCCTCTTTCCCCGGCCGCCGCCCCCGGAGGCGATCGAGGATTGCGCTACGGCGGGGGTCCTGGGAGCGGTGCCTGGTCTGCTGGGAAGCCTGCAAGCATTGGAGGCGCTGAAATGGCTGCTTGGCATCGGCCCCCGAGAGGGGCGGATGCTGCTGCTGGAGGGGCTGGCGGGGACGGTGCAGCGAGTGGTGCTGGCACAGCGTCCTGACTGCCCACTCTGCGGCGAGTCGCCGACCATAACTGTGCCGGCGGAGGAGCAGGTAGCCTGCCAGCCCGGGGAACTGACGCCGGGAGAATTGCAGGCGGCGCTGGATAGTCCAGTGCCGCCGTTGCTGGTGGACCTGCGCGAGCCGTGGGAACGGAAGGTGGCGCTCATCCCGGGGGAGGAACTGCACCTGCCTTTCAGCAAGTTCGCGGAGCTGCAGGGAGAGCTGCCACGCCAGCGGGAGCTGCTGCTCTACTGCCGCCAAGGGCACCGGTCGGCCGTGGTGCTGCACCGGCTGCAGCAGGATGGCCGTCGGGCGCGCCACCTAGCGGGCGGCATCGAGGCGTGGCTACGCGAAACCGGCCAGCAGGAGCTCATTTACTGATGCGGCTCACAGTCAGGCCCTTCGCCCAGCTGCGGGAGCGGCTCGGCACCGGGACGCTGGAAGTAGAGCTGCCTTCGGGCGCTACAGCTGCGGAGCTGCTGGAGCTGCTGGTCGCAGAGCATCCCGCGCTGACGCCCTTCCGTGAGAGCCTGATGCTGGCGCGGGGGACGGAAATGCTGCCGCCCGGGAGCGCACTGGCCAACGGCGACGAAGTGGCGCTCTATCCTCCCTTCAGCGGCGGCTAGAGCAGTTCCACTTCCACCCGGTCGCCCGCCCCGGCGCCCGTATTGGCAGGGAGCGCTACCAGTCCGTCAGCCTGCGCCATCGACATGATGGCGCCCGAGCCACGGTAGCAAGGAGTGGCGCGAAGCTCGTCACCCTCCCCCTCCAGCCGCACCATCATGAGCTGATCGCGGTCCCGCACCGGCTGCACGGGAGCGGTTAGCGTCGCCTGGCGGCAGCGCCGCAGGTCGGGCGGCAACCGCGCCATCCGGCGCAGGG
>JAKURS010000019.1 GCA_022449705.1 Candidatus Poseidoniia archaeon
TCATGGAGCAAATCGAGATGGCCGGTGTGCACTCGGGCGACAGCGCCTGCGCCATCCCGCCGCAATCGCTCACGAAAAAACAGCTGAGGGAAGTCGTCAAGCTCTCGACGCAGGGCGCCCGCGCGCTGGGCGTCGTTGGCGCTGCCAACCTGCAGATTGCGGTGCATCGCGGCGAGCTGTTCCTGCTCGAGGCCAACCCGCGCGCCAGCCGCACGCTGCCGTTCGTCTCCAAGGCGACTGGCGTGCCGCTGGCGCGGCTGGCCGTGCAAGCGATGCTGGGGCAGCCGCTGCCGAAGCTGCCGAGCCCGCTCCCGACGCCCGATATCGCGGTCAAGGTGCCGACCTTCTCCTGGCTCAAGCTGCCCGGGCTCGACACGGTGCTGGGGCCGGAGATGAAATCGACCGGCGAAGCGATGGGGCACGGGGCGAGCTTCGGCACCGCCTACCGGCGGGCGCTGGCGGGTGGCAGCCGTTCGCTACCGCGCAGCGGGACCGTGTTCCTGTCAGTATCGAACCAGCTCAAGGTCAATTTTCAGGATGTGGCGCAGGGGCTTGCCGGGCTCGGCTTCCGGCTAGTCGCGACGCGCGGCACGGCGGTCCACCTGCGGCAGGCGGGGCTCGAGGTCGAGACTGTCTGGCGCATCTCCGAAGGGCGGCAGCCCGACATCCTGGGCTTCATGCGCAGCGGCGACGTGGACTTGGTCGTCAATCTCCCCACCGGCCGGCGGGCGCAGACCGACGGCGCGCAGATGCGGCGGCTCGCGGTCGAACTCGGCATCCCGTTCATCACCACCATCACCGGCGCCCGCGCCGCGGTCGAGGCGATGGCGGAACCGGACGAGGGTGACGTGCAGCCGTTAATCGCCAAAGCAGGCTTTTAAACGGGTCGTCGGAACTTCGGCCCGACATGCGCAACTCCAGCAGTCCCAGCCTTTCGCTCGCGACCAGCGAACCGCTCGCAGGCTACAGTGAGCAGGTGCGACAGGAATTCGAGGAACACTTGGCGGCCGCGCTTGCGGCGGAAGCGCAGGACATCGTGCCGCTGCTCGAACGTGGCGTCAGCGGCGGCAAACGGCTGCGCCCTGTCCTGTGCCGGCTGGTTTCCGACGCGCTCGAAGGCGACGCGCACCTGGCGTTTGAGTGCGGCGTCGCGCTGGAGCTGATTCACAGCGGAGCGCTGATTCACGACGACTGGATTGACGGCGACGAGTTCCGGCGTGACGCTCCCGCACTGTGGCAGGAGCTGGGGCCGCGCACCGCCGTGTTGGTGGCGGACCTAATGATTGCGACCGGCTCGCTGCACGGCGCCATTTCGGAAGCTACATCACGCTCGCTGGCGCGTTGCATCCGCAACCTTGCCGAGGGGGCAATCGCCGATTACACTGACCACGCCAGCTATACCGAGGCGGTCTATCTGAAGCGCATCAAGCGCAAGACTGCCGCGCTCTACGGCGCCGCCGCCGAACTGGGTGCGCTGGTCTCGCCCCGCGTCGACCTAGCGCCGCTGCTCTACCATTACGGCGAATGCATCGGTATCATCTACCAGCTGGCGGACGATTTCTTGGACTTGCTTAATTCGTTGCTCACCGGCACGCCGGTCGGCGACCTTTCGCTCGGCATCCCGACGCTGCCGCTGACGCGGCTCGAGCGGCTGCCAGGCTACCAGCCCTGGGTGCAAGCGTTCCTGCAGGAGAAGGATGCTGGGCCGCTCATCACTAACGGAAGCCCGGAGGACGCGCAGCAGGTCTGCGAGGAGCTGCTCGAGCCGTGGCGAAAACGCGCACGGGGCTACTTGCAGGAACTGCCGGAATCGCCTTACCGCGAGCTGCTAGGAGCGGTACCGGCCGCCTTCGCTGGTGAATTGCTACAGGCTGACGTCAGCTAGTGGCCGCGCAGGTGACGCCGCGGTGGGTGGCGCACGCGAACTTCGCCAACACGGGTGATGTCATCGTCATCTCTTGCCAGCTCGCCGAGATAGATGCGTCGCGAGTTGACCTTGGTGTAGCGCAGGCCGAGCTGCTGGCAGGCGGATTTCATCCTGGAACGGAATTCGTCCCGTTTCTGCGGGTTGGTGCCTTTGGGGGTCTCGCCTTTCCAGAGCCGTTCGAACTGACGCTTCTTCTCAGCTCCGCTCATAGCAGTGATGCCGCCGCCTCGCGGCAAAGCATCAGGATAGAGTCATACTGCAACGGAATCAGGAGTGTGAGCAACAGCAACACTGCCAACGCAATATACCGTGTGTGGCCCCCGAAGGGCCGTGCCTCGCCCTGCGAGTCTTCGGTATAGATGTTGCGGATGACGCGTAAATAATAGAACAGCGACAGCGCCGAGTTCAGGACGCCTGCTATGACCAGCCAGAGCAGCCATTGTTGCCCCGCCATCGCGGCTTGGAAGATGCCGTAGAAGAGCCAGAACTTGCTGAAGAAGCCGCCAAAGGGCGGGATGCCGACCAGCGCCAGCAGGCAGACCGTCAGTGTCAGCGCCAGCAGCGGCGAACGCTGCGCCAGCCCGCGGTAGCTCTCGACGGTGTAGCCCAGACCCGCCATCCCGACCGCTGCCACAATCACGAACGCGCCGCCTTTCATCACGGCGTGCACCAGTATGTGGAAAATTGCACCGCCCAGCGCCAGCTCGGTCATGACCGGAAACGCGGCGAGGATGTAGCCCGCCTGCGCCACCGAGGAATAGGCGAGCATGCGGCCGATGTCCTGCTGTCGCAGCGCCGCGAGGTTGCCGACAGTCATCGTCAGCACCGCGATTATGGCTAGGAGCATCTGCCATTCTGCCAGTGCCGGGCCGAGGGCGGTGACAAAAATGCGCAGCAGCGCGACAAAACCCATTGCCTTGCTGCCGGCGGCGAGGAACGCAGTGACGGGCGTCGGGGCGCCCTGGTAAACGTCGGGCGCCCAGGCATGGAACGGCACCGCGGCGACCTTGAAACCGAGCCCGCCAATGATGAACAGGATTGCGACGAAGAGCACTCCGGAGAAGCTGGCGCCCCAGTCGTTGGCGGCGATGGCGGCTATCTCCAGTGTCCCCGTCAGGCCATAGAGCAGCGAAATGCCGTAGAGTGTCAGCGCCGAGGAGAACGCGCCGATGAGCAGGTACTTGGCGCCCGCTTCAGTCGAACCGTCATCGTGCTTCTGGAAAGCGACCAGCGCGTAGCTGCTGAACGCCGCTAGCTCGATCCCGATAAACAGCGTCAGCAAGTCCGTCGCCGAGGCAACTATGAGCATTCCCAGCGTGGCGGTCAGCAGCAACGTGAAGAACTCGGGACGGTGCGGCAAATCCCCGAGATAGGCGAGGCTGACGATTCCCGAGCCGAGGGCGATTGCGAGGAAGGCGAACTTGAAGAGCTGTGAAAAAAGGTTGATTTCGAGATGGCCAAAGTATGTCGCCGGCACGGCTGCACCAGAGCCGAACCATTGCAGCCACGTAGCGCCCAGCGCGACCGCCAGCGTCGCGACCGCCAGCCGGCCGCAGAGCTGCGCATTGCGGTGGAGCAGGTAGGTGCCCGGCAGGAGCAGCGCCGTGGTGGCGAGCAGGAATTCTGGAAAGAGCAGTTCGACGCCCGCCATCAGGCTACCCCCATCAGTCGCAGGATATCGTAGCACGCCACCGTCACCGGCGCCATCAGCAGCCGCGGCAGTACGCCGAAGAGGATTGCCAGCGCGACGATGGTGAACATCGGCCATTGTTCATACCACGGCGCTTCGTGCACTTTCGTGACGTCGACCTGCTCGCTGAGCGGGCCGAACAGCGAGCGCTGCAACGCCCAGAGATGGTAGCCCGCGGTGAGCACCATCCCGAAAATCGGGAGCAGCAGCCAGTAGCCGTGGCTCTCAAAGAATGCTATAAATACTGCGAGTTCCGCCACGAAGATCGCCATTCCCGGCAATCCCAGGCTCCCGAGGAAGATGATGACGACCAGCGCCGCGGTGTAGGGCTGCTTCTGTGCCAGCCCGCCCAGCTTCGGAATTTCGCGCGTCCCGACCTGGTGCAACAGCATCCCGGCAATCATGAACATCGCCGGACTCAGCAGGCCGTGCGCGAACATCATGAAGACCGCACCCGCCATTCCTAACTCGGTAAGCGTCGCGACGCCCAGCAGCGCGATGCCCATATGCGAAATGCTGGAGTAGGCAACCAGCTTCTTCAGGTCAGTCTGCGCGAGCGAGAGGACCGCCCCGTAGATTATGGAAATAATCGCCAGCGCGACCATCACCGGCACGAAATACTCGGCGCCGAGCGGTAGCGGCGCCAGCGCGGCGCGCATCAGCCCGTAAAGCCCGAGCTTCAGCATGATGCCCGCCAGCACGATTGACCCGGCGGTCGGCGCTTCAACGTGCGCGTCGGGGAGCCAGGTGTGGAAGGGGACCATCGGCATCTTGACCGCGAAGCCCACGAAAAGAGCGGCAAAGACCCATTTCTGGAAAATGGGCGCAAAGCTGCCGGAATGCTTCGCGATTTCAATCATCGAAAAGCTTTGCGCGCCGCTCTCGAAGTAGAGCGCCATGAAGCCGACCAGCATCACCAGCGAGGCGGTGAAAGTGTAGATGAAGAACTTGTAGGCGGCGTAGCGCCGGGCGGGGCCGCCCCAGATGGCAATCAGGAAGAACATCGGAATCAGTACGACTTCCCAGAAAAGGTAGAAGACGAAGTAGTCCAGCGTCACGAAAACTCCGAGCATCGCAGTCTGCATTACCAGCAGCAGCCCGAAAAAGAGCGCCGGCCGCTTCCGTTCTTCCCACGCGAAGAGCACGGTGAGCGGCCCCAAGATGCCGGTCAGCAGCACCATCGGCGCGCTGAGCCCGTCCACTCCCAGCAGCAGCGAAACGCCAAACTGGGAAGACCAGACATACTCTTCCATCAGCCGGTAGCCGCTGCCGGAGCCCGCCTTCATGAAGATGACGATTGAGAGCAATAACGTCGCCGCGGTGGTGCCGAGTGCGATGATGCGCGGCGCCCCTGGGTGGTTGCGGAAGCCCCAGCACCAAAGCGCCCCGAGCAGCGGCAGCAGCAGCAGGTAGCTGAGCCACGGGAAGTCGCCAAAGCTCAGCGCCATTTCCGGAATCGGTGCTGCGCCGCTGCCGACGATGATGGAGCCGCGCATGCCCATCATGACGTGCGGCTTGCAGAGATACTCCAATGTGCCGTCAGCTGCAGTATATTTGGCCGGCAGCGTCCAGTTGCCGCCCGCCTGCGGGTCGCCCGAGCGGAAGCCCGACTCGTAACTCACGGCTTCCACATCGGAAGCTTGCGCGACGTTGTGCGAGCCATTCTGCCAGACGAATATCACGGTATCGCCGACCGCAACTTGCAGCACTGCCGGCTCGAAGAAGTAGGAACTGCCGTCGCCCGACTGCGACACGGTAACGGTCTGCGTCTCGGCTGCCGCGGCCGGCAACAGCGCCAGTAATAGCACCAGCGCGAAAAAGCGTTTCACGGCGACCACCCCGTAAGCGGCAGCACAACCCGCAGCAGAATCACCAGCGCTCCAAGGCCACCGAGCGAGTAGGATGCGTAATGCCCCGTAAAGCCGGTGTGCAGTCGGCGCAGCCGCTCGCCGCTGCGGATTGCGCCATTGGCGATGCCGTTCACCGCACCGTCAATCACGGCGAGGTCGAAGCGGTTGCACGCCGCGGCGCCGACGTCCCAGCAGCGCAGGCCGAACCAGTCGAAGAATCGCGAAATGTAGAGTCGCTCGGTCAGGAAGTGGTGCAGCCATGCCGTTGGCTGGTTATCGAGGATGAAGCGCGCACGCTCGGGCCGCTCCGCCTGCGTGGGCGAGCGGTAGTATAGCAGGCTCGCCAGCGCAATTCCGCCCAGCGCCGCCGCGACCGACAAGTGTGTCCCGCTGGCGGTCAGGATATGGTCCAGCAGCACCCAGTCATCCTGGTGCACGAGGTAACCATAATGGACGTAGCTGGCGAAGCCGTCGCCGAGGAAAATGGCGAAGCCCGAAATAACCGCCAGCGCCCCGAGGATGCAGAGCGGCACCGTCATCACCGCCGGCGCTTCGTGTGCCTTCGCGTTCGGGGGGCCGGTGAAGGTCATCATCCACAGGCGCGTCATGTAGAAGGCAGTCATCGCCGCCGTCGCGAGCGCCATCATCCAGAGCAGCGCAAAAATCGGCTCAGCTTCGCCGTTGTGCCTGACGGCGGCGAGGATTTCGTCCTTCGACCAGAAGCCGGAGAAGAACGGCACGCCCGCTATCGACAGGACGGCGAGTCCCATCGCGGTCGAGGTGAGCGGCATCGCCTTGCGCAAGCCCCCCATCTCGCGCATGTCTTGCGTATGCACCGCGTGGATGACCGCGCCGGCGCCGAGGAAAAGTAGCGCCTTGAAGAAAGCGTGATTGAGCAGGTGGAACATGCCGGCCGTGTAACCGTGCGCTTCGGCATACGCGTCACCGCCGGTGTGCGCGAACGCCCATGCCCCGGCGCCGAGCGCGAGGAACATGTAGCCCAGCTGGGAAATGGTCGAATACGCGAGCACGCGCTTGATATCATACATCACCAGCGCCATGCTGGCGGCGATAAACGCCGTGAAACCACCGGTTATGGCAATGTAGAGTGCCGTGTCGGGCGAGTGGACAATCAGCGGATACGCCCGCGCGACGAGGAAGACGCCCGCCTTGACCATCGTCGCGGCGTGAATCAGTGCGCTGACCGTTGACGGGCCTTCCATAGCGTCAGGCAGCCAGAAGTGCAGCGGGAACTGGGCCGACTTGCCAATCGCGCCGCCGAAGAGGCAGAGTGTGGCCCACTTCAGCTCGGTCGCGTGCTCTGCAAGCAGCGCCGGGTCGGCGAAGAGCTCGCTGTAGCGCAGCGTCCCGAAGGTGTTGAACAGTATCACGAGCCCGAACAGCAGGAATACGTCGCCGACGCGCGTGACGAGGAACGCCTTCTTGGCGGCCGAGGCGGCCGAGGGCTTCTCATACCAGAAGCCAATCAGCAGGTAGGAGCAGAGGCCGACCAGCTCCCAGAAGATGAAGAGCAGCAGGAAGCTGTTCGCTATCACGAGTCCCTGCATCACCCCCACGAAGAGGCAGATTTCAGCGTAGTAGCGGATGCGCCGCTCGCCTTCGCCGGCCATGTAGCCCACGGAAAACATGACGACCAGGAACGACACAATCCCGACCACGACCAGCAGCAGCGCCGCCAGGCCGTCGAGATAGATGCCGCCCTCGAAGGCAAACGTTGCGCCCTCGAACCAGGTCCAGGTCTGCTCGTAGGGGGTGTGACCACCTGTGAATACTTCCCACGCTACCAGCAGCGAGACAGCGCTCGACGCGCCAACGCCCAGCAATGCCAGCCAGCCGCCGGAAGAGACGAAGCGGGAGCGGAGCGGTTCGAACCGTCCGCAGACCATGATGAGCAGGAAAGCTGCTATCGGGAAGGCCGGAATCAGCCACGCCTGCCCGAGCATCTCACCACCTCAGCAGGTCAAGCATATCCAACTCGATAGTGTCGCGCTGCTTGTAGAGGCTCAGGAGAATGGCAAGGCCGATCGCAACCTCGGCCGCTGCAATCGCAATCACGAACAGCGCGAACACTTGCCCTGCCATGTCATGCCAGAATTCAGCGAAGGCAACGAAGTTGACGTTGGCGGCAGTGAGCATGATTTCAATCGACATCAATACGACAATGGCATTGCGGTTGCGTACCACCCCGTAGCCGCCAATTAGCAGCAGAGCTGAACTGAACAGGACGTAGTGCAACAACGGAATCATTCCGGCTCCTCCCGCGCCAGAAACACTCCGGCTTGCAAAGCGACGACCAGTATCATGCCAGTGAGCAGCAGTGCCAGCTCCCACTCGCTGAAGACTTCGAAGGCGAGGAACTGAGTCGTGCCGACCTCGACAGAGCGTGGCAAGCTCCAGTCAGTGGTGTGGCCATTCGAGTCCAGGGCCCGGACCTGCCAGCGGTAGATGTTGCCTGGCTCCAAGTCGCCGACTTCGACGTGCAGTCCCACACCTTCGTGGGTGCTTACCGTGCTTCTGTCAACAGCCAGCAGCCGGAACTGGTAGCTGACGCTCACGGCGTCCCACTCCAGGGCCTGCTTTGCGGAAGCGTTGAGGCTGAATATCCCGCTCGCGAGTATCTCAGCCAGTGCTTCGTCAATTGGCGTGTACCAAGCCACCCAGGTGTAGAAATCGGGCACTAGGCGCTTGGTCTGGTAATTGGTCTCGTCTATCAACGTGATGTTGACGACCTCGGCGCCGGTCGAGTTGAATACCATGACCAAGTACTCGACTGGCAGCGCGCTCCATTCAAAACGCAGTGTGCTGTTGTGGTGCTGGTAGCCGTCGGCTGGCCATAACGGGCGCGGGTCGCTGCCGCCCTCGGCCGGCGCGAGCTCGTCCCACGGCGCGAGCACCAGCGTCGCCAGCACGTAGAGCACCAGCGTCCCGCGCAGCAGCCGGGCCGTGCGTGTCTCAGTCATAATCGCCTCCCGGCAGCGTGCGCCGCGTGAGCATGATGCCGAACAGGATAACCACCGAGACGGCGCCGACGTAGACCAGCACCTGGATAATTGCCAGGAACTCCGCGCCGGCGAGGATGAAGATGCCTGCCGTAAGCAGGAAGACGGTCGCCAGCCAGACCACCGAATGGACTATGTCGCTGCCGCTCACAACAGCCCAGGCCGCCGTGAGTATACTCAGTGCCAGCAGCCAGAAGACGATGAGTACCAGGTCCATTCAGGCTGCCTCCGCCGGCTGCAGTCCGCTCGAAGTGGAATCAGAGATTGGTTCCATGTGCAGGCAGTCAACGGGACAGACCTTGACGCAGGTCGAGCAACCGATGCATATAGTATAGTCAAAGTAGGGAACCGGGATGTTGTGCTTCGAGCCGTCCCGTTTCTCACGCTCTTGGGGCCCAGTATCCATGATGATGCAGTTGGTGGGGCAGTTGTCGACGCACTTGCGGCATCCGATACAGGTGTCGGTGTAAAGCACTGGAGACTCCATCATGTAGTTGATAAGCGGCAGCTGCGGCAGCGTCTCCATGTCGACCTTGAGCGACCGCGCCGGGTAGATGAGCCCCTCGCGCGTTGTGTCTGCCATCTCGTAGAAATCGGTCATGGTCATCGCCCCCGTGGGGCAGTAGTCCTCGCAGAAGCCGCAGAACATGCAGTGGCCGAAGTTGATGGCTGGCCGCTCCGGCTTGGATTTGCGTTTGGCAAGGTGCGAGCCGTACCAGGCGCGCGCCTGCTCATCATCGTCAAGTGTTTCAGGCTTCATCTTGAGACAGCGGTTCGGACAGACCTCGGCGCAGATGCCGCAACCGATGCAGAGGTCCCAGATGACCGCGTTCATGCCGCGGTAGGTGGGTGGCAGCTCGCGCCGTTCCATCGGATAGAGGGTAGTCTGCGGTCGCCCGAACGTGGACTTAAGCATCTGCCTGACGGTGACGGTAAAGGGCTTGATAATTGACTTGATCAGGCCGGGAGTTTCAGTCGGGCCGGGCATCAGAAGACCTCCACGTACAGGATGGCGATGGCGAGGTTGACCAGCGAGAGCGGCAGTAACCGCTTCCATCCCAGCAGCAGAATCTGGTCGGTGCGGATGCGCGGTACGGTCCAGCGCAGGATGATAAAGAATACCAGGATGCCGTATACCTTGATCAGGAACCAGATTTCTCCGGGCAGGAACGGTCCTGCCCAGCCACCCAGGAACAGGACGGTTGCAATCATCGCACCTACGAAACCGCGGATGTATTCAGCCGCAAAAGTGAGGCCCAGCCGCAGGCCGCCTATCTCGGTGGTCCACCCCTCAACCAGCTCCGCCTCGGCTTCAGGCAGGTCGAACGGTATGCGTTCGACTTCGGCCAGAATGCAGACCATGAAGACGATGAAACCGAGGAACTGGGGGATAATGTTCCACATCGGGATACCAAACAGCCAAACCTCCTGCTGCTGGGCCACGATATCCATGGGGCTGAATGACCCTGCAACCAGGAACACGCCGGCCATCGAGAGCAGTAGCGGGATTTCGTACGCCATCAGCTGCGCCGCCGAGCGCATGCCGCCGATAAGCGTGTACTTGTTGTTGCAGGCCCACCCAGTCGTCAAGACACCTATCGGGGCAATCGAGAAGGCTGCCATGACTACCAGCAGTCCGAGTGGAGCTGACGAGGCTGCTACGCGTGGAGAGAAGGGCACCAGTACCAGCAGCAGGATACTCGAAGAGATGAATATCACCGGCCCGATAGTGTAGAGGAGGCGGTCCGCCTTGGCTGGGACAATCATCTCCTTGCAAAAGAACTTGATGCCATCGGCAACATTCTGCAGGATTCCAATGCCGGCATAGGTCGTGGTCTTCCAGCCGTATTCAGGTATGGAACCAGCCAGGTCATTGGCAATTTCCTTCAGTGAGTGGAAAGAAAGCATCGGCCCCCGGCGGTCCATGATGCGTGCCGCAATCTTGCGCTCAAGGTATACGACTATGATAACATTGGTGAAACCAATCATCAGGGCGACGTTGACCACGATGGTCCACGCTAGGACGTTCAGGCCGGGATCGGATTCCATCCAGCGTGCCAGGTCGCCGGCAGGGTTGCTGAACGGCGGCATAATGTGCTCCTGGAAGTAGAGCAGCGGCGTCAGCAGTGGCACCAGCCACGCCTCGCAGAACCAGTAGCTCCAGTCATAGAGCGACGTCATTTATCGGTCTCCCCGATGCACATGTCGATGCTGCCCATGATGGCTGGCACGTCAGCTACCTTGTAGCCCTTCAGGAAGTGAGGCGCGGCTGAAACGGTGGTGAACATGGGGCTGCGAATCTTCCAGCGGTAGGGGCGGTCGGTACCGTCACCGATCAGGTACATCAGCGCCTCGCCGCGGCTATCTTCAGTGCGCCGGAACGCTTCGCCGCGGGCCCGCACGGGAACGCTGCCGGCCATCACCTTGCCTTCCGGCATCTTCACCAGCGCCTGCCGGACGAGGTCCATGGATTGGTACATCTCATCGATGCGCTGGCGGTAGCGGCTGAAGCAGTCGCTGCGGCCATTGCCGGCTGAAGTGGTAACCGGCGTAAAATCCAGCTCGGGGTAAGCGTCATAGGAATCGGCCTGCCGCAGGTCGAACGGTACCCCCGCGCTGCGCAGGTTGGGGCCGGTGATACCCCAGTTGATGGCATCGCTGGCACTGTAGCAACCAACATCATCGGTACGCATGCGGAAGATTTTCGAGTTGTCGTAGAGGTCCTCATACTCCTTGAGCCGCCGCTCGAGCGTCTGCATCACCCGCTCCGCCTTGGCGTCGAAGCCGGGCGGCAGGTCGCGCTTAACACCACCAATCTTGACGTAGTTGTAGAGCAACCGCCCGCCGCTCGGGATTTCGAGCAGGTTCAGGAACATCTCGCGGTCGCGCATGCCGTAGAGGAAGCCGGTAATCAGTCCCAAGTCTGGCAGGTAGGAGGCGAGCCACATCAGGTGGCTGGCGATGCGCTGCAGCTCGAGCACGACCGTGCGGATATACTTCGCGCGAGGCGGCACCTCGACTCCCATCAGTTCCTCGGCCGTGAGGCAGTAGCAATGGGTCCAGGTCATCGCGCTGGCGTAGCAGAGCCGGTCGGTGAGCGTCGTGTTCATGAAATACTTGCGTCGCTCGCCGATTTTCTCGACAGAGCGGTGAAGGTAGCCCAGCTCGGGCTCGGCATCAGTAATCGTTTCCCCGTCAACCTTGATGCGCAAGTTCCACAGCCCGTGGGTCATCGGGTGCTGCGGGCCCATGTGAATCCACATCTCGGCCATTACCACTCCTCCTCATGGATTTCGTAGACGTAGTCCTTGCGCAGCGGATGTCCAGCAAAGCCATCAGGCAACAGCACCCGTTTCAGGTCAGGGTGGCCGATGAAGTAGATACCCATCAGGTCGTACGCTTCGCGCTCGTGCCAGTCCGCCCCGCCCCAGAGATGGGTGATGGAGTCTATAGTGGGCGTGTCGCGTGGCAATTCCACATGGACCTCGAGCATCTGCCCCTCCATGTCGATTATCGAGAAATGGTATACAAGTTCAAAGCCGGTCTGGTTGTCGACCGCTGAAATCAGAGAGCAGTGATCGAAGCCAAAGTCCTCCTTCAGTACCCGAAAGAAAGCCTGGCTCGCCGCGCGAGTGACGGTGATGCGGCCGACGTTGGCGCGCAGGACTGAGCCGTCGCTGGCGCCGTCACGCTTTGCGAGTTGCTGTACGAACTGGCCGGTCTCCACACCTACCGCCTCAGGAAGTAGCCCGGCTCCTGCTCGCGAATCTTCTTCTGCAGTGTCAGGAAGCCATGCATCAGCGCCTCGGGCCTGACGGGGCATCCGGGAATGTAGACGTCGACCGGGATGAAAGTATCAGCGCCTGCGACGACCGAGTAGGAATCCCAGTAGGGGCCGCCGCCGATGGCGCACTCACCCATCGCAATCACCCACTTCGGGTCGGCCATCTGCTCGTAGAGCGTCTTCAGCTTGGGGCGCAGTTTCTCACAGACTGGGCCGTTGACAATGAGGACGTCGCACTGGCGCGGCGAGGAGCGGTAGACCACCCCCATGCGCTCGGTGTCGTGGTCTGGTCCCCCGGCAGCACCCATCTCGAGCGCGCAGCACATGATACCGAAGTGGAGCGGCCAGGGAGAATAGCGCAGCCCCCAGTTGAAAATCGGGCGCGTGACGCGATTGACCACGTCGCGGATGCCAGTCTTCTCGGCGACGTTGTAGACTGCCTCGTCAACCCACTTCAGGAACTGGTCGGAGCGCAGCGTCAGCCAGTCACCTGACGGGGGGTCCTCCATGACCGTGGCCGAATCGCTGGTGCGCGAGCCGAGGCCCTTGCGCAGCCGGGGATTGCCGTGTACCTGTTGCCGGCTCATATCCAAATCACATCCTCCTTCTTCAGCGCATAGTAGAGCGCCAGCAGCGTCATGCCGACGAAGATGAACATCACCAGCTTAGCACCCGTGTCAAGGCTGGTGTAGACCAGCACCCACAACAACAGGAACACCACCACGAGGTCGAAAACCACGAAGAGGATGGCAAACATGTAATACTGGAAATGAAACTGGATGTGCGCCTCGCCCACCGGCGTTTCGCCACACTCGTAGGTGGAGCGCTTCAGCGGGTTCCCGTAATCGGGCCGGAAGAACCGGCCCAGGAAGAAATTTAACAACGGGAACGTGAGCGCAATGACCGCGAAAATCCCGATAGGGATATAGTCGTGACCGAGCACGTAGCCCACCGTGCACCATCCCTATAAAAAACGTTCGGGAGCAGTGGCACGAATCTCTAATAAATCCCTAGGACAGGGGGCAGGCATGGCACCCGCCAGTGACGCCCGCCGGATTACCACCAATACCCTGCAGGCAATGAAGTTGGAAGGCGAGAAAATCGCGATGCTAACCGCCTATGATTATTCGCTGGCGCGACTGGTCGACGGCGCCGGGGTGGATGTCATCCTCGTTGGCGATTCTGCCTCCAACGTGATGGCGGGAAACGAGACCACCGTCCCAATAACGCTCAACCAAATGCTCTACCACGCCAGTGGCGTTGTCAAGGCGGCGCAGCGCGCGCTTGTCGTCGTCGATTTGCCGTTCGGCACATACCAGGGTGATTCCCGGACGGCTCTCGAATCCTCAATCCGCATTATGAAGGAGTCGGGCGCGCACGCCGTGAAACTGGAGGGTGGTGCCGAAGTGGGCGAGTCGGTCGAGCGCATCCTGACCGCTGGCATCCCGATCATGGGTCACCTAGGTCTGACGCCGCAGTCCATCTACAAGTTCGGCACCTACACCGTCCGCGCCCGCGAAAAGGCCGAAGCGCAGAAGTTGCTGGCGGACGCGAAACACCTCGAGCAGGCGGGCTGCTTCGCAATCGTGCTCGAAAAGATTCCGGCCAGCCTCGCGAAGCAGGTGACTGCCTCCATCTCGGTTCCGACCATCGGCATCGGCGCCGGCCCCGACTGTGATGGGCAAGTGCTGGTGCTGCACGACATGCTCGGAATCACGCAGGACTTCAGCCCGCGCTTCCTGCGGCGCTACCTCGACCTCGAGAAGGATATCCAGTCAGCCATCGCGCAATACGTCGGCGACGTGCGTGGCGGCAAGTTCCCGACCGAGCGGGAATCCTACTGAATGGCGCCCCCGACAGCCATCCGGGGCGAGCTGCTCGACCTCATCTGCGAGTGTGCCCGCGACCAGCATCCCTACGAGTTCGCCGCAGTCCTCCGGCAAGAAGGCGATACCATCACCGAGCTGCTGCCGCTGCCGGGCGGTATCGCCGGCGACGAGCATGCCATCCTGCCGCTGCACATGCTGCCCATTGACTGGTCCATCTGCGGCGTGGTCCACTCGCACCCCATCCCCGACAACCGCTGGTCCGATGCAGACCTGCACCTGTTCCAGAAGTTCGGCACCATCCACATCATCAGCGCGTATCCCTACGACAGGCGCTCCTGGGCCGCCTACAACTTTCGCGGAGAAGCAGCCGAACTGGAAGTACTCGAGTGATGGCGGGCGCTGACCCGTACGACGCTGCGTCACCCGCCGCCATTGCTGCTCCCGCACCAGCCGCGCCACCGCGCTGACTCGGCTGGCTGGTGCTGCTCCCCATCCCCCTGGCGGTGGCGCTGACCACGCTTCTGACGCTGGCGGCCGAAACCGGCCTTGCGAGATTCAAAATGCTAATTTCCGGCATCCTGCTGCTGCTACTGCTCACGCTCCTCGGCGTGCTGACGCTCATTCCCGTCGCAGCCGGCCACATCCTCGACCCTCCCGGCCTGCTGATATATTGGCTCAGCGCCTGGTGGCTGGGCAGGGTGTGGTTCAGGAATTTCCTGACGGAGTACACTACGTATTTTCACGTAGCTACGCATCACCTATAACTCCCCGTCTGCTGCGCGGCGCGTGGAACGGCCGTATGTTATCGTGAACTGCGCCGCGTCGCTCGACGGGAAGATTGCGCTGGCGAACCGGCGGCCGGTGCGACTCTCGTGCGACGCCGACCACCAGCGGGTGCACACGTTGCGGGCGGAGTGCGACGCCGTCATCGTCGGTATCGGCACCGTGTTGCAGGATGACCCTAGGTTATTGCTTGACACGGCGCTGGCGGTCGGCGAGAGCCCGCTACGGGTGGTGCTCGACACGACGCTGCGGACGCCACGCTCGGCGCGGGTGTTGCAGGGCGACGCGCCGACGCTGGTCGCCACCGGTAGCCAGCCGCGGCGACGGGAGCTGCGCGGCGCAGAAGTGGTCGCGTGCGGTAACGGCGCGGTGGACCTACCGCGGCTGCTAGCGCTGCTGCACGCGCGCAATGTGCGCAAGGTACTGGTCGAAGGAGGAGAAACCGTACTCTGGTCGTTCCTTACTTCGGGGCTGTGGGACGAGTTCACCCAGTTCGTCGCCAATACGCTGATTGGCGGTGTGACTTCGCCGACCGTCGCCGGCGGCACCGGTGCGGCGACACCGGCCGAAATGCACGCCTTCGCGCTGGAGAGCGCCAAGCGGCTGGGCGACGGCGTGCTGCTCCGGTGGCGTCGCGGCTGATTTAGCGCGGGCGCGCTGCCACCGCGATGCGCTTTGCAGTGATGGCGTCGGGACGCGGCAGCAACTTCCAGGCGCTCATCGATGCCCACGCGCGGGGCGAGCTGCCGGGCGCCGAGCTGGTGCTGCTCATCGTCAACAAGCGCGACGCGCAGGCGGTTGCCCGGGCAAAGGCGGCGGGAATCCCGTGGGCGTTCATCGACTCCGAGGCAATGCCGCGCGCCGAGTTCGACCGGCGTGCGCTGGCGGTGCTGCGCGACTGCGGCGCCGATGCGGTGGTGCTGGCGGGGTTCATGCGGCTGCTGACGCCGGAGTTTATCGCCGCCTTCCGCTACTGCATCCTGAACATCCACCCGGCGCTGCTGCCGAACTTCCCCGGAGCACATGCGCACCGTGACGCATTGGCTGCCGGCGTTAGCGAGAGTGGCTGTTCGGCGCACTTAGTCGATGAGGGAGTCGATACCGGCCCCATCATCCTGCAGCAGCCCGTAGAGGTCCTACCGAACGACACCGAGGAATCACTCGCGGCACGCATTCTGCCACACGAGCATCGGCTGCTGGCGGAAGCGGTGCGACTGCTGGCGGCGGGGCGGCTCGAAGTTGACGGCGGCATCGTCAGGATACTGCCCGAAAAGTAGCCTGCAGATTTATATACGCTGTGTCCTGCCCGGCCGCCCCCGTT